>NZ_JBALMR010000115.1:0-12995 GCF_036963165.1 Bacillus sp. JJ675
TTCATGTTCTATCTTTTTTATTTTAAATCAAAAGGAGGTTTTCTTATTAAAAAATGAAACTTTAAGTTCATATGAACGTAAATATAGGCGAGAGGAAAAGTCATACTGTACGCCGACGAGGAGGGGAAAAAATGAAAGTCATGATCGGTTCTGTCATTTTGCTCATGATCATAGGGTTTGGAGTATGGCTGATGCTTAGCCCGCTTTTTAAAAAAATCGGGAGCGGAGCGGGCAAGATCAAGAAAACGCTGGAGGATGACGGGGATGAATGACATTCAAACGAAAAAGAATAAAGGCAAAGCATGGTTTGGCGGAATCATCGTAGCGGTCGCCTTAATCGCAGGGGGGTTTTTGGCATCGCTGTTTATCGAAAAGATTCCGAATGGCTACGTCGGAGTCGTGTACTCTCCAAACGGGGGCGTAAAATCGGAAACGCTTGATCAAGGCTGGCATTTCGTCGGACTGTTTGACAAGGTGACGGAGTATCCGGTCCGGATGCAGACCGTAAACAACCAGGACATTCAGGTGGCAACCTCGGACGGAAAAAACATATCAATGGATATCGCCTATAACTATGTCGTCCAGCCTGATAAAGTCGTAGAGCTGTTCAACAAATTCGGTGCCGTAGATATATCATCGATTGAAGACAGCTATCTGAAAACAAGGCTGTGGGACGCTGCAAGAAAGTCAATATCGAAATATTCAGTCATCGATACGTACGGCCAAAAGTCTTCTGAAGCTGCAGCGGAAATTCAAAAAACGTTTGCAGATGATATGAAAAGGCTCGGTTTTGTCATCGACGATTTAACCCTCGGGGTTCCCAAGCCTGATAAAGCGACGCAAGAAGCGATCGATGCGCGCGTCAAATCATCGCAGGAACTGGAAAGAACGCAGACTGAGCTCAAAATTGCCGAAGCTGAAGCGAAGAAGAAAAAGATCGAAGCCGAAGGGATCGCAGAGTATAATGAAATTATCAAAAAATCAATGTCAGACGAAATGATTCAATACCAATGGATACAAAAGTGGGATGGAAAAATGCCGAAGGCTACGGGTTCGAATGCTTTCATCCAGCTCCCGCAAGATGAAAACGATAAATAGGTCAAACACATCCGTGAAAAATCCCTTACTTGTCTAAGGGTTTTTTCGCGTATTTGATCGAATAAGGAAGGAGGGCGGAAAATGCTTGCATCGAACGACATCCTTTTGACATGGAGAAAATTTGACCATTTTCCGATGGAAACGCTGACGAAAGCGTGGTATGATCAGCGGGCCGGCGAAAAGAAGCAGCGAGATGTGTCTTTAATGAAAGAGCATTACCGCCAATACGGGATTTCAGGCAATTGCTTTGACCTGGCGATTTGGCTGCTTGACGAATTTCAAAAAGACGGGATAGAAGCTTATACATCATTTCAAAACAGACGGCGTGCATGCCGCGGTGATCGCCCTTGATGAAAAAGGTAGGCGTTTTCTATGCGATTTGGGTGACCAATGGCTGCAGCCGATTTTAGTGGACGTTGACTCCGAAGACTTTACCGTTGAAAAATTGAGCGGCTTTTTTCCGGCTGCCCAGGTTCAAGTGAGGCCCGTCCCAGAGCGAATAGAAGTCGTTTATCACAGGCCTAACGGAAAAACGTCAACCCAAATCTATCATCCGGAGCCTGTCGACAAGAAGATGTTTTTAGAAGCCGCCGAATACTCTCAAAACGTACTAAAGAATGAGCCGTTATTGGAATGCAGAGTGCCGTATCAAGGTGAAACGGCGCATTGGGAGTTTTCCGGCTGGAACAGCTGGTTGAGCACAAGCAGGGGGATGGTCACAGAGCCCGCTTACGGCGATGTTAAGGGATGGGCCGAAAAAATTCATCACATGACCGGATATAACAAACATGTCCTGCGCGAAGCCTTGGAGATTTACAGCTTACGAACGTAAGATTTTGCTATTGAAAAAAACGGATTTTATTCATATCATTTTTGGTGAGGAGAGGATAACATGAGCCACTATGATCAACAATACAACGCAATCATCCAAAAAATCATTGAAACCGGCATTTCTGATGAAGAATATGACGTGCGGACAAGGTGGGATTCAGACGGCACTCCGGCCCATACATTGAGCATCGTCAGTCAGAAGATGCGTTTTGACAATTCAGAAGTTCCGATTTTGACGACAAAAAAAGTGGCTTGGAAGACGGCGATTAAAGAATTGCTGTGGATCTGGCAGCTTAAATCAAACGATGTCCGGACGCTTCAAGATATGGGCGTGCACATATGGGATCAGTGGAGGCTTGAAGACGGCACGATCGGTGCGGCTTACGGGCATCAATTAGGCAAGAAAAACAGAACGATAAACGGCGAAAAAGTAGACCAGGTCGATTATTTGCTTCATCAATTAAAGCATAACCCGTCATCGAGAAGGCACATCACGATGCTGTGGAACCCGGACGATTTGGATAATATGGCGCTGACGCCGTGCGTATACGAAACGCAATGGTATGTAAAGGAAGGAAAACTATCCTTGGAAGTAAGGGCGAGAAGCAATGATATGGCATTGGGAAATCCGTTTAACGTGTTCCAGTATAATGTATTGCAGCGGATGATAGCTCAAGTGCTGGGATATGAACTCGGCGAATATATTTTCAATATCGGGGACTGCCACATCTACACCCGTCATATCGACAATTTACATATTCAGCTCAAACGCGAGCAGTACGAGGCTCCAAAGCTGTGGATCAATCCGGACGTCCAAAATTTTTACGACTTTACGATTGATGATTTTAAATTGATCGATTATAGGCACGGCGACAAGCTGACGTTTGAAGTTGCAGTATAAAAACAGGCGGGAAACCGCCTCTTTTTTTTGCTTTCGGGAGGAATCAACGTGAAGAAAAAACTCGCCTGACTTTATGCACATCATTCAAACATTGTATTCTCAGCATACGATATCGAGATCGTTCATTTTCCAGATCCGATGTTTAAACCTGAACAAAAAGCAAGGGAGCAAATGAATGGATGGCTGCGGGTAAGTCTGATGCGATTCTTTTGACTTGCACCTATTATATTGCCGTTTTGGAGGGGGCTTCGCTGCCTGTTTCAACGCCGGTTATAAACATTTTGATGAAATCTGCCGAACGAACGCATCCGGATACTGTGAAAGGAACGATGGATCGTCTGAACCGCCATGCAACTCACCGCCAGGCATCTGTGGATGTAGAGATTGCCGTAATTGATGATGCGTTTGACCTGATCATGAAAGGAAGAGCACGAACATATGGTGGCAAGTTTTTTTGAGTACGTTTGAAAGACGGCTGCAAGGCGGTGGCTGCCGCTCAGCTGGCGATGACAGATGCCGCAAAAACAGCAAGTCAGACAGGGGGAGGGTACGATCAGGACGCCGCTTGATGTACTCGAGGCTGATATCGTCAATCAACTTAAGCTAAAATGGCAAGGGTGGAAACCGGCAGCGGTTTTTCCATCTTTTTTTATAAATCAGTTTCAATTGGCAGAGGAGATTTCATCATCGACAGCCAATTTATAACATTGAAGCAAAGAGGGCGGTCATACCGGCTCTTTAGCGAAGATACAGCCAAGCTTTCCCGCCCATTTCAGCGCTTACATTATAAGAAAGAGGTGTCTTTAGAATGGTGCAATTCAGGAAACCTTTTGATGTGTCTCTACATGCAGGATGGCGGTCTCATTTTCGTGAGGATTCCATTACGCTACCAGAAATGGAGCAGCTCAAAGCAAGGATGCAAAATCTGATACAGCATGCAGGGGCTTCTCAAAGCGTTGAAGTGACAGATGCCAGGGTGACGGCCGAAGGAGAGATCACCTCACTGTTAAAGGAGCGGCTGGACAAGGAATATCATAAACTTCTCAGCAAAATCACCAGGGAAGTAAACGTCGAAGATTTTGGGGCTGTACCCGACGGCAGGGACAATACCGAAGCTTTTCAGAAAGCGATCGGCACAGGATGCGTTAAGGTAAACGTTCCGGCAGGCGTTTATCTTGTTCAGGGAATTAAGCTACCGTCCTGGACGTATTTCGTCGGACAGGGAAAAGGCGTAACGGTCATTAAGCTTCACGAAAACGCCCCCGCCTATGAGTGGGTGATCACAAATGATGACTATGAAAATGGAAACCGCAATATTTTTGTCCAGGGCATGACATTAGACTGGAATCCGGACAGACAGGGCGGCGTGAGAAATCCGGGCGGGCAGTATTCAAGCTGTTTAACGTTTGCCAAAGTCGAATTCGGCTGGATCAAAGATATTGAAGCCGTCAATGCGGGGCTTCACGGCATTGATATTACATCGCCGACATATGACCACCTGCCTGATACCGACTGGACAAAAGACGGTTCCAAATATATTTGGGTCGATAATTGTGTGGCGTATGGCGCAGGGGATGACGGCATTACCACGCATTACAGCGAATACGTTTTTATTTCTAACTGCCATTCGGCAAATCCGCGCGGAACAGAGCATGCTGAAGGGATGTCCAACTCCAACGGGATAGAGATTGACGACGGATCCAAACACGTTTGGCTGTTAAACAACATAACAAGCGGGAATATCCGCGGGGTGGAAGTGAAGGCGCACGAGATGTGGCCGGCTTCGCAAAACGTTCATATCATCGGGCATATCTCCTACCGTGATGTCCGCGCGTTCGACCTTCGGCATATCGGCCATCACCAGGCTTCAGATCCGGAAAGCACCACAGCGTACGATGTCACGCTCACCGACTGTACGGCCGTCGAGCCTGTCTTCAACCCGCTTTACGACGGTGTGACGCCGAGGGCGATCGTTGTTTCTGCATATAAGAATGTATATGTCAACGGATTTACGGCGATCGGCGATCCCGAGTATGACTATGGAGGCAATCCTGTGGTTGCTTTACAGTACCGCAGCCAAAACATCACGATCAACGGGATTAAAATCCGCGGGTTTAAAAAGGCCGGTGTTGATATTAATTTATCCGGCGGGGCCAATAAAACCGATTATGTCAAAATATCAAACTTCGATATTTATCATTCCGCTCCAAAAGGAATCTCGATCGGCGGCGGGCTTTATAACGTCAATATGATGAACGGAACGATGATAACAGACAGCGGAACGGTTGGAATCCAATCGCCAAACAGCCAAGCCGTGATCATCGGCGTGCAGGCGGCCGGATATGATGCGGCAGCTTCCATTAAAGGCCAAACGTATGAGCAGGTGCCTGTCAGCTTAAAGGGTGGGGCGCAAATTGCCACCACCTCAGGCTTTGCGTTTGGGGAATCGAGCGCCGTCATTGCCGGCACCGGCGATATTACGGCAAAAGGCGAAAGAAATGCTGTCATCGGTTCTTCAGGCGGTTCGATTACAGAGGGCTCCCGCGCTTTCGTCGCTGCTTCAAACAACTCCCATATTAAAGGAAACAGCGTATCGAGATCGATTTTGTCTTCAGAAAGCATTACGCTAGAAGAGCCGTACACCGTGGCAGGCGGATACCAGACCATCAACTGGCTTTTGGACTCTCTGCACGGGAACGGCACATTTGCCGGCTCTGTAAGATCATCATTGCCCTGCGGATACGGAGAGTATTTTGAAAGTGAAAACGGGCAGCTGATCGATACGGGGACCATCGTAGCATTAAGAGGGGAAAAAATCGCGCCAGCTCAAGAAAGGGATGATATGCTGGGTGTTGTGTCGGAAACGGCTGCATTTATATCGGGAGAATCGAGCTTCACCTGGCAGAACCGCTATTTGACAAACGAATTCGGCGGATTGATATATGAGGAAAAAATGGATGAAGAAACAGGGGAGCTGATTCGCGTACCGAAACAGAATCCACATTTTCAAGAGGTTTTGGAAGAAAGTTATCTTTCACGGGCTGCAAGGAATGAATGGCATGTTGTCGGACTGTTGGGCCGGCATTACGTCCGGATAGACAGTACGGTTCGCCAAGGAGATTACGTCAAGGCGCTTAACGGGATCGGGACGAGAGCATCTGAAGGCTCCTGGAAGGTGATGAAAATAACTGCCCCATACAATCCTCAAAATGGATACGGCATCGCGCTTGCTATGATCAAATAGTAAATTGAGACAGGTTTCTAACTTTCACCAAGGAAGTGATAGTGATTGAACAGGAAAAAGCCGATGCCAAGCTGCCAAACATTTTTCGTGTGAATGAGCTTTTTGACAAGCGCGACAGAACGTTTATTTTAAGAAACGTAAAGAACGGACAAACCTTTGTCTACATCAAGAAAAGAGCCCAATGAAAGGCTGACGTCCGATCCGCTTTTTAAGCGGAAAATGCGCTGTTCGGATTTCAGACCGGGACCGTCAGAGATGAATACGATGTCAAGCGCCTGGACGGCGTGAAAAGGGAGTTTGATTCCTGGAATCGCGGTCATTTGCCCGGGGCGGGTATGCATGATTCGGTTTTACCAGGCGATGGCCGGGGTATCGGTGAGCAGCGCATGGAAGAATGGATCCGGAAATTGTCATACGGAAATAAGCGGCTGAATCGGTCAGTTTTGGCGTGCAGCACACTGAAGATTTCCGCGATCGTACAAGCGGATTTCACGGAAAAGCTGTACAAAGAATCGCTGCCGTTTGATAAGCCCGTTATGAAAACAGTAAAACGGATGATGATTCAGGAAGAAACGGACAGCTGTACCCTTTATGGAAAATCCGGCGCGAGATTGTCCCGCTCCGGATTAAGATGGTTTGCAGGCTTTATCACATCAGGTGACAGCACTTATGTATTCACTCTAAACATGAACGGCTCAGTAAGGGAATAAACAAGAATCCCCCTGGTCTATCGGCAAAGAGATTTGAATACCTTTAAAGAGTTTCCTTTGTGCAACTTTTTTGTTGACAGCAAATATAGTTTTCGAGATAATGAATTTGTAAGCATATTATGAATTCCTCTTTTTCAGGTTCGTATCCCGCGGGACATGAACCTGATTTTTTTGTGAAGAAAAAGGCTGCCGGAAAACCGGCAGCCGAAACGAGATGCTTGCAGATTAATGAACGGTCCGAAACACGCCGATGACCTTTCCGAGAATGGTCACATTTTGGAGAATGATAGGCTCCATCGTCGGGTTTTCCGGCTGAAGGCGAATGTGGGTCGCTTCTTTAAAGAAACGCTTAACGGTCGCTTCATCGTCTTCGGTCATGGCAACGACGATATCCCCGTTGTTTGCCGTGTTTTGCTGCTTTACGATCACATAGTCTTTGTCCAATATTCCCGCGTCTATCATGCTTTCCCCCATAATCTCCAGCATGAAGACATGCTCGTCCGGCGGAGCCAGTCGATCCGGCAGCGGAAAGTACTCCTCGATGTTTTCGACGGCGGTAATCGGCGTTCCGGCCGTTACCTTTCCGATGACGGGAACGTTCACAACCTGGCTTTGCGGAATGTGTACCCCTTCTTCAGTGTCCAATATTTCGATGGCTCGCGGCTTTGTCGGGTCCCTTCTGATCAGCCCTTTTGACTCGAGCCGCGCCAAGTGGCCGTGTACGGTTGAACTTGATGCCAGGCCGACCGCTTCGCCGATTTCCCTGACGGAAGGCGGATAACCTTTGCGTTTCACTTCTTCTTTGATGAAACGCAAAATATCAAGTTGTCTTTTTGATAGCTTCGTCATGATTTGCACCTCAAAACGTCGATTTTAGCTAGATTATAGCATGTTTTTCCTTTGAGTACAAACATAGGTTCGAAAAAAGCGATTGACAGAAACATTTGTTCGTATGTATACTGAACAAAAAGCGAACAAACATTCTATCTTGAGGTGATCGTATTGAAAAGAGAATCATTGATTTTCGTCAGTCTATTTACCGCTGCGATTAGCACCTGTGTTCTGTTTTTGTCTTTTGCCGCTAAGCTCGAAGAAAGCAAGCAATATGTTAAAATAGAAGTTCAGCAAGGAGATTCGCTATGGAAGCTGGCCGACCGCATTGAAGGCGGAACAGCTGCTGACAAGCAGAAATTCGTCGAGTGGGTTGCGGATCGAAACGGTCTGCCGACGTCTGTCATCAAACCCGGCGATGTTTTAGTCGTGCCGGTAACGAAGCAGCATTCTGATCAGTATCAGCTGGCGGTTGTAGAATAGAAGGAACGGGGGGATTTCTGTGAATGCGATTATATACACCAGGGTGAGCACGGCGAAAGAAGAGCAGGAGACCTCCTTAAAGCGGCAGGAAGAAGAGCTTGCAAGGCTCGCCGCCGAACACGGCATGACCGTCGTAAAAGTCATTTCCGAACAAGCGAGCGGATACGAGCTGGATCGGGACGGCGTTTTTGAATTGCTCGAGGAGATTAAAACATCCGATGTCGACGCCGTTTTAATCCAGGACGACACGCGGCTGGGCAGAGGGCATGCAAAGATTGCGCTCCTTCACTTTTTGTATAAAGAAGGCGTTCAAGTATATACGCTTGCCCATAGAGGACAGCTTGAGCTTTCTGAAGCCGACTCAATGGTTTTGGAAATCGTCGGGATTGTGGAGGAATACCAGCGGAAAATACATAACCTGAAAATTAAAAGGGGCATGAAAAAAGCGGTCGAAAACGGCTACCGCCCGGAAAAGAACTTAAAAAACCGCGGCGGAGGAACCGGGAGGGAGCGGATTGAAGCGCCGCTTTCGGAAATCATCAGGCTGAGGGAAAACAAGCTGACATTTGCCGAAATAGCAGCCGTCCTGAGAGGTTTTGGATACAGCATTTCCAAAGCTACCGTCCACCGCCGCTATCAGGAATATATGGAGGACGGAGTAGCCGAATCTGTTGTCAAACGAGACTGAATTTAGTAGTATGAAGGTGAAACAAAACAAAGGAGTATATCATGATTTCTAAAGAGAAAATAGCCAGAATCAACGAGCTTGCCAAAAAATCAAAAACTGGCTCTTTAACAGACGAAGAAAAAGCCGAACAGCAAAAGCTGCGGCAAGAATATTTGAAGGGCGTCCGCGCATCTATGAAAAATACGTTGAAAAACGTGACGATTGTAGATCCTGAAGGCAACGATGTGACTCCCGAAAAGCTGAAAAAAGAAAAAGGGAACCGCAGGCTGCATTAATTTATGGGAATACGTCAATATCGTATTCCTTTTTTGTATATACTACAAATGACATTTGTTCACGATTTTTCATTCAGCTTTTGAGCTGAAATGGTTGTGAAAACCGATGTGTCGATTTATGATAAGAAAGTAGAGTACATACAGGAAGGGGATTAAAATGAAAACGATTGAATTAAAATCTGTGGCAACGATACGAACATTATCTATAGATGCCATTGAAAAAGCAAAATCCGGCCATCCGGGTATGCCGATGGGAGCTGCTCCGATGGCTTACACGCTTTGGACGAAAATGATGAATGTGAACCCTGAAAATCCAAACTGGTTCAACAGAGACCGCTTTGTGCTGTCTGCGGGACACGGTTCGATGCTTTTGTACAGCATGCTTCATTTAAGCGGCTATGACGTTTCAATGGAAGACTTGAAGAATTTCCGCCAATGGGACAGCAAAACGCCGGGGCATCCTGAATACGGACATACTCCCGGGGTTGATGCGACGACCGGTCCGCTCGGCCAAGGAATCGCAATGGCAGTCGGCATGGCGCTTGCAGAACGCCATCTTGCGGAAACTTACAATCGTGACAAATATCGTGTCGTTGACCATTATACATACAGTATTTGCGGTGACGGAGACTTAATGGAAGGAATCTCTTCAGAAGCAGCTTCCCTTGCAGGCCATCTGAACCTCGGCCGTTTAATCGTGCTGTACGATTCCAACGATATTTCCCTTGACGGAGATCTTGACCGCTCATTCTCCGAAAATGTGAAGCAGCGCTTTGAAGCGATGAACTGGGAAGTCCTTTATGTTGAGGATGGAAACAATATTGCCGAAATCACTGCAGCGGTTGAGAAAGCAAAGCAAAATGACAAACAGCCGACATTGATCGAAGTAAAAACGACGATCGGCTTCGGTTCTCCAAATCGGGCTGGAACGTCAGGCGTTCACGGTGCTCCGCTCGGCGCAGAAGAGGCTAAACTGACGAAAGAAGCATATGAGTGGACATATGAAGAAGATTTCCATGTTCCTTCCGAAGTGTACGAACACTTTAATGAAACGGTGAAAGAACCGGGCAAACGCAAAGAACAGGAATGGAACGAGCTGTTCGCCGAATATAAGAAAGCTTATCCTGAGCTTGCCGGGCAGCTTGAATTAGGTATTAACGGAGAACTTCCGGCAGATTGGGATCAAGATATTCCTGTCTATGAAAAAGGAAGCAGCCTTGCTTCCCGAGCTTCTTCAGGAGAAGTATTGAACGGAATCGCAAAAAGAGTGCCGTTTTTCTTCGGAGGATCTGCCGATTTGGCCGGTTCTAATAAAACAACGATCAAAAACGGCGGAGATTTTTCAGCGAAGGACTATGCCGGCAGAAACATTTGGTTCGGTGTCCGCGAATTTGCCATGGGCGCTGCTTTAAACGGAATGGCTCTCCATGGCGGTCTGCGGGTGTTTGCGGGTACATTCTTCGTCTTCTCAGACTACTTGAGACCGGCGATCCGTCTTGCCGCATTAATGGGGCTTCCGGTCACATACGTATTTACCCATGACAGCATCGCTGTGGGTGAAGACGGACCGACGCACGAACCGATTGAACAGCTTGCATCGCTTCGCGCCCTTCCTAACTTGTCTGTCATGAGACCTGCGGACGGTAACGAAACGGCCGCTGCATGGAAGCTTGCGCTGCAATCGAAAAGCCAGCCGACTGCGCTTGTCTTGACGCGTCAAAACCTGCCGACGATCGATCAGTCTGCTGAGGCGGCATATGAAGGCGTGGAAAAAGGAGCCTATGTCGTATCAAAATCTCAAAATGAAAAACCTGCGGCTATCCTGCTTGCGAGCGGATCAGAGGTCGGACTTGCGATCGACGCCCAAAGCGAACTTCGGAAAGAAGGCATTGATGTATCTGTCGTCAGCGTTCCGTCTTGGGACCGCTTTGACAAACAGTCAGACGAGTACAAAAACGCCGTTCTTCCTTCTGACGTGACGAAGCGCCTTGCCATTGAAATGGGCTCTCCGCTTGGATGGGAAAGATACACAGGCACTGAAGGGGACATTCTCGGAATCGACCGATTCGGCGCATCTGCCCCTGGCGAAACGATTATGAAGGAATACGGTTTTACGGCTGAAAACGTAGCAGACCGCGTGAAAAAACTGTTGCAGAAATAATGTAAGGTGATATAGAAAAGAGAATGATCAGTCCAATCATTCTCTTTTCTTTGTTTTCGACAAAATTAGTCCCTTCTCTTATCATCATCAGACAATTATTTCTCTCCCCCTTTTGTATAATAGAAGGCATATCATCAGAATCGTGATACAAGGGGGATGGGACAGGGATGGAACGCCATTATTACACGTATTTGATTGAAGAGGAGTTTGCGAGCCACTATTTCGGAAAGGAATCTGTCATGTTCAAACTTTTCTATGATTATCATTGGACAAGCCCTGAGGAAAAAAAGTCACAGCTTGCGGCTAAGCAAATCGAGTATATTACAAAGCCGATTCCGGTTTCCCATATTCACAAAAGGCTTAAAATGAACCTCAGCAGGGAGGACTATACACAGGTCGACTGCATATATCGGCTGCTCGTCCCTGAGGGAAGCGCTTCCTTTATCATGAAAGACCAATATATCGAAATTCTGGCAAACGGCAAATTCGATGCCGAAACCGTCTTTTTTGAAATATTGAGGAAAGTGAGCCCTTGCTTTCTCGCGATGGATTTTGGTATGGAACGATACGGGTGGCTCAACCCTGTAAAAGAAAGAAATTTTATTTAAAAGAAAGAATTTGGACTGTAAATGTTGTATAATAGCCTTTGGTTTAGTACACTTTATACGAGACAACATGAAGGAGGAAATTAAATGGATTTATGGGTTGTCATCCTGGTGGGCGTTTTGGCTTTGCTCGCAGGTGTTGCACTAGGATTTTTTATCGCTCGTAAATATATGATGAACTATTTGAAAAAAAATCCGCCAATTAATGAACAAATGTTACGCATGATGATGATGCAGATGGGCATGAAGCCGTCCCAAAAGAAAATTAATCAAATGATGAAAGCCATGGAAAATCAAACGAAATAATGCGAATGCGATTATGACATAGAAGAAACATGGTTATAAAATAAAAAACCCGCTTTTTTTGGGTTTTTTATTTTGATCTATAATTATTGTGTGCTGCCGCTCAGCGATAGTTTTTGGTATTCTAAAAGAAGGATATCAAGCTGCTGGCTGTGCTGAATGGTAATATTTGATGTCATGCCATTTGTCATGACAATTTGCAGCAACTCTTTTCTTTTTTCCTCAATTTCATAAAGCAGGTTTTCTTTCATCACAGGAATTTATCCTTTCTTCTGTATATCATCTTTTCTGATGCCTACTAAATGCTATTATATCCATATATAGGTTTCTTTTCAATTCAAAAGGCAGGAAGGGTAAATAGCCGAAAATCGATTATATAAAGAAATTCGGAAAGACTATATCTTTTTTGGTGATATGTTGGAAAATTGAAATGTAATTGTCATAGTAGATGTTTTTCTTGCATGATATTCCTGTAAATGGAAGGGAGAAAGAGAATGACAGATATTAATTATGTTCTGGCTTTCGGCGCAGGATTCCTATCTTTTATTTCGCCTTGCTGCCTGCCGCTGTATCCGGCATTTTTATCCTATATCACCGGCGTCAGCATGAGTGACATTCATTCGGACAGAATGATGCTGCAAAAAAGAAGCCTGCTGCACACGGTCTTTTTCCTGATCGGATTTTCGGTTATTTTTGTTGCCTTAGGCTACAGTACATCGCTTGTCGGCTCCTTTTTTAAGGATTACCACAATTTGATCAGGCAGCTTGGAGCCATATTGATCATTTTTTTCGGTTTTGTCACATTGGGCGTGTTTAAGCCTGAATTTTTAATGAAAGAGAGGCGGCTTCACTTTAAAAACAAGCC
>NZ_JBALMR010000115.1:13010-16921 GCF_036963165.1 Bacillus sp. JJ675
TTTTGCGGCCGGCTGGACGCCGTGTACGGGTCCGATATTAGCTGCCGTAATCGCGCTGGCCGGGACCAATCCGGTATCTGCGGTGCCGTATATGCTGCTGTATGCACTCGGATTCAGCCTGCCTTTTTTGCTTCTGTCCTTTTTTATCTCAAAAGTTAAATGGCTCAGGAAGCATCAGCTTCTGATCATGAAGATCGGAGGCGCTGCGATGATTTTGATCGGAATCCTCCTGTTTTTTGACTGGATGACGAAAATTATCATCGTATTATCGGAGCTGTTTGGCGATTTTAGAGGATTTTAGGATCTTTTTTAGAGGGTGGCCGTTTTTGTTATAATAAACTGGACTGTGATATTGGAGGGGAGTATGACAAGGGTTTTAATTGTTGATGATGCAAAATTCATGAGAGATAAAATAAGGGGAATTCTCGAGGCGGAAGATTTTCCTGTCGCAGGGGAAGCCGAAAATGGCGAGGAGGCTGTATTGCTGTATGAAGAGCTCAGACCGGACCTTGTCATCATGGATATTACGATGCCTGTGAAAAACGGAATCGAAGCGTTAAAGGAAATGATTCAAATCGAGCCGAAGGCAAAGGTGATTATGTGCACGGCCATGCGTCAGCAGCGGATCGTCGTAGAGGCGATTGAGGCCGGCGCAAAAGACTTTATCGTCAAGCCTTTTGAGGAAGCAAAAGTAATGGAAGCCATTCGGCTTGTGCTCGGGAAAGCGTAAACGAAGGTAACCCGCGGGAATGGTTTTTTTCTGCGTTTTGGAGTATAGTATACAGTAGAAAAATTTGCAAAAATATAAAGGGATGATACTTTATGATGATTGTAGTTTCATCTATGCTTGCCGTTGTGATGGCCGTCGTTGTCATGGCTGTCAGAATCAAGTCATCTGAAAAACCGGCTACGGCCAAAAAAATTATATTGCCGCCGATTTTTATGAGCACAGGCGCATTGATGTTTTTATTTCCGATGTTTCACGTTACAGGCGCAGAATTTTTGGAAGCCATTACTGTAGGGATGATTTTTTCGATTTTCTTGATTAAAACGTCAAAATTCGAAATCAGGGAAGATAAAATTTATTTGAAGCGTTCCAAAGCCTTTGTATTTATTTTGATCGGTCTTCTTTTGATCAGAATCGTCATGAAAAGCATTTTGAGCACATCAATCGACTACGGGGCTTTAAGCGGAATGTTTTGGATCCTTGCATTTGGGATGATCGTTCCGTGGCGGATCGCCATGTATTTATCCTTCAGAAAGCTTTCAAACCAACTGGAAGCGTCAAACAATATGCAGATCAATTAAAGCAAAACCTTTCCGTTTATCAGGAAAGGTTTTATTTTATTTAAAAAGCGCCTGGTACGGGGAGTGGTCAATATTTTTTTCCTTCAAGCGTTTGAGCAGAAACTTATGATCCCTTTTCGGGGTAGCCAGTATATAGCCTCTGACGATTAAGTCCTGGTCGATCGAACCGGCGTTTTCTTTTAAAGCCAGCTCGCCGATTTTTCCGGCGATTTTCGCTTTCGCTGTGTCGCGAAACAGCTCGGGAACCGGAGACACCAGCTCTTCAAGCAGCTCTTTTTCTTCCTGCTTCCACATGTGCCTCGTCTTCTCAATGTAGTAGTCCTGCCAGTCAAGCTCTGACTTTCCGTCCTCTTTTGGAAGACGTTTTAAAAATTTGCGAAACATAAAAAATCCGCCGATCGATAAAAGGACGATCATCGTGACGATCCACAGCAGCATCAGCCATAAAAACCAACCTTCCAGCATCTATCATCACTCCTTTATCTACAGACTATTGTACATGAACCCATTTTAGAAGAACATAGAAAAAATAATATAAATTGGCGGCATCCGTCTAATCAAAAGAGCCGCTAGAACATAGTCTATCGTATAGCAATTCTCTTTTTCGGCCATGGAGGATTGCTAGAGGATATTTGACGGGTGAACGGAAAAACCCCGGCAGGGCTAAGCGTCGCGAAGCATGCCGGGGTCCTTTTTATTCATGAAAAGGAATATGAAAAGAAACGGATGTTTCATCTTTGTTTGCTTGTTTGCTGATTTTAACGGTAAGGATTTGATTTTTGCATTCGGTTTCAATCTGCTTGTCATTCAGAAAAAAAGGAAGCATCATCGTTTTTTCGTACTCCTGTTCGTCTGATATGACGGCAAGTTTGAAATCATAACCGGAAAACGTGATGCGCAGGCTGCGGGGGGTGACGTTTGACAATTCTGTTTCAATAATATATTCGGTACTTGTCTCATACAGATCAATGGGAAGGGTTTCATCGTACAGGACAAAGGGGTCATCAAAAAACTGCTTCATCCATTCCTCTTCAAAATCAGAGGAATCGAACTGTTTTGCATTTGTCATTGAAGCATTCCTCCATACCTAGCCTTCATGATAAGGTATGCTTCACTTTGAATACTTGTGAAAAGGGAAACGCCTGCGCCGGCATAAGCCTGTCCGCAGGCGTTTGCGATTACATATCGTGATGCGAGTTGTGTTTTTGCCTTGTGTGGTTACGGTTTTTCACCTTTTTGCTTCCGTCCAAAGGTTCCGGCTGCTGGCCTGCTTGAGCTCCCTTCGGCGCGTTTTTGCGCATATCTTTGCCGTCGTTTTTATTCGTCAATATTCCCGACCTCCTGTTTTGGGTTTTATTGATTCGTTTTGCGCTTTTTATTGTTTTGGCGTTCGGCTTCGGTCAGGATGTGCTGGTCATCCTCAATGTAGCCGGCGCCGTTTCCTTGCCTTTTCGCATTGTTCATTCCGGGAATGACATGATTTGCTTTTCGCTTTGACAATGCTATCACCTCAGGCTGTAGTATATCCGCGTTTCCGCCTTTGTATAAAAAAATGTATTTCCAGTAAAATAAACTTTTTTACAAGTATAAGGCATTCTTATTGAATTTAATAAAAACATTGATATTTACTTATGTTTAAAATTGTTTTAAGATTAAATTGTGAGAAAATTGTGGTGAAATATGCCGATTTTTCTGGTATATGATCTTGATCTTTAAAGGGGGATTTTGGAGAAATGGCGAAACAGCAGCAAATCGCAAAAAAAGACGCTTTTCAGTCAAGAAAAACGTTTACTGTACACGGCAAAACGTACAGCTATTATTCTTTAAAAGCATTAGAGGATCAAGGAATTGGAAAAGTGTCGAAATTGCCTTATTCCATCAAGGTCCTGCTGGAATCTGTACTTCGTCAAGTCGACGGAAGAGTCATCACAAAGGAGCACGTTGAAAATTTAGCAAAATGGGGCACTGCTGAATTAATAGACCTTGATGTTCCTTTTAAACCTTCCCGGGTTATTTTACAGGATTTCACCGGTGTTCCTGCCGTAGTAGACCTCGCTTCATTGCGCAAAGCAATGGCGCAAGTCGGCGGAGATCCGGACAAAATTAATCCGGAAATTCCGGTTGACCTTGTCATTGATCACTCCGTACAGGTTGACAAAGCGGGTACCGATGATGCGCTGACTGTCAACATGGATCTTGAATTTGAAAGAAATGCAGAACGTTATAAATTTTTAAGCTGGGCAAAAAAAGCGTTTAACAACTATCAAGCCGTTCCGCCTGCAACAGGTATCGTCCACCAGGTAAACCTTGAGTATTTGGCGAATGTCGTACATGCCGTCGAAGAAGACGGAGAAATCGTCACTTACCCTGATACGCTCGTCGGAACAGACTCTCATACGACGATGATCAACGGAATCGGCGTTCTCGGCTGGGGTGTCGGCGGAATTGAAGCCGAGGCAGGCATGCTTGGACAGCCTTCTTATTTCCCTGTGCCTGAAGTCATCGGAGCGAAACTCGTCGGCAAGCTTCCAAACGGCACGACGGCAACGGATCTTGCGTTGAAAGTGACGCAGGTTCTCCGCGAAAAAGGCGTTGTCGGCAAA
>NZ_JBALMR010000115.1:16961-20889 GCF_036963165.1 Bacillus sp. JJ675
CTTCGGACCGGGTGTGGCTGAGCTGCCGCTTGCAGACCGAGCGACGATCGCCAACATGGCTCCAGAATACGGCGCAACATGCGGTTTCTTCCCGGTTGATGAAGAGGCGCTTGAATACATGAGATTAACCGGCCGCGATGAAGAGCATATTGCGGTAGTAAAAGAATATTGCCGACAAAACGGTCTGTTCTACACGCCTGATCAGGAAGATCCTGTATTTACAGATATCGTTGAAATCGACTTGTCAAAAGTTGAAGCAAACCTTTCAGGTCCGAAGCGTCCTCAGGATTTAATCCCGCTTTCCGACATGAAGGAAACGTTCCACAAGCATTTGGTCAGCCCTGCGGGCAACCAAGGTTTTGGTTTGGAAGCTTCTGAAGCGGACAAAGAAATCAAGTTTGCGCTTGGAAACGGCGAAGAAGCCGTTATGAAAACGGGTGCAATCGCGATTGCGGCAATCACGAGCTGTACAAATACGTCAAACCCGTACGTATTGATCGGAGCGGGACTCGTTGCCAAAAAAGCGGTGGAACTCGGCTTAACAGTACCTAACTATGTGAAGACATCCCTTGCACCGGGTTCTAAAGTCGTTACAGGCTATTTGGTCAATTCAGGACTTCTTCCTTATTTGCGCGAGCTTGGATTCAACATCGTCGGATACGGCTGTACAACATGTATCGGAAACTCCGGACCGCTTGCGCCGGAAATCGAAAAAGCGGTAGCAGAGAACGATCTCTTGATTACGTCCGTTCTTTCCGGAAACCGTAACTTTGAAGGACGGATTCACCCGCTTGTCAAAGGAAACTATCTCGCGTCTCCGCCGCTTGTCGTCGCATATGCGCTGGCTGGAACCGTTGACATCGATTTGAAAAATGAGCCGATCGGGGTCGGCAAAGACGGACGGAAGGTCTACTTCAACGACATTTGGCCGACGATGGACGAAATTAATACGGTCGTCAAACAAACCGTTACACCTGAGTTGTTCAGAAAAGAATATGAGCGCGTCTTCGATGACAATGAACGCTGGAATGCGATCGAAACAACGGATGAAGCTCTTTACAAATGGGACGAAGAATCGACTTACATTCAAAACCCGCCGTTCTTTGAAAATATGTCAGTTGAGCCGGGAATTGTTGAGCCGCTCAAAGGCTTGCGCGTTGTCGGCAAATTCGGAGACTCCGTCACAACAGACCATATTTCTCCTGCGGGAGCAATCGGAAAAGATACGCCGGCCGGCAAATATCTGCAGGAAAAAGGCGTTTCACCTAGAGATTTCAACTCATATGGTTCACGCCGGGGCAACCATGAAGTCATGATGAGAGGTACATTCGCCAACATCAGAATCAAAAACCAGATTGCTCCGGGAACAGAAGGCGGATATACAACATATTGGCCTACAGGTGAAGTCATGTCCATTTATGATGCATGCATGAAGTATAAAGAAAGCGGCACAGGTCTCGTCGTCATCGCCGGAAAAGATTACGGAATGGGATCTTCACGCGACTGGGCGGCAAAAGGAACGAACCTTCTCGGCATTAAAACGGTCATCGCCGAGAGCTTTGAAAGAATCCACAGAAGCAACCTCGTTCTCATGGGCGTTCTTCCGCTTCAATTCAAAGAGGGAGAAAACGCGGAGACACTCGGTTTGACAGGAAAAGAAACGATTGAAGTGGATGTGAATGAAACAGTGCGTCCGCGCGATCTTGTTCCGGTAAAAGCGACAAGCGAAGACGGAACGGTGAAATCGTTTGAAGCCGTCGTACGCTTTGACAGCGAAGTCGAAATTGACTATTACCGCCACGGCGGAATCCTGCAAATGGTTCTCCGTAATAAAATGAAACAGTAGTCTGTGTGTCAGGAAGAGAGAGCGATTGCTTTCTCTTCTTTTTTCAGGTGCACATGCCTTAATTCTTGGAGGATATCGATGATTAAAAAATCGCTGGCAATCACCTTCCTTCTTCTGTTGGCCGGTTTTGCGGTTTGGAATTTTGCAATGCACAAGGAAGCTGAAATCGGGATTGAAAAGGGAGAAAAAGCGCCGGATTTTACGCTTCCCTCTTTAAAAGGCGGAGAGGATGTCTCGTTATCCGACTTTAAAGGAAAAAAAGTGCTGCTCAATTTTTGGGCGACGTGGTGCAAGCCTTGCAGAACTGAGATGCCCGATATGCAGCAGCTTCAAAATGAGCATCGGGATATAACCGTACTGGCCGTTAATTTCACTTCTTCGGAGAAAAACCGCAAGACGGTTGAAGCGTTTGCCGACAGCCTTGCGTTAACATACCCGATCGTTCTTGATCAAGAAGGAATCAATGCAAAATACGGGATTTTTTCCTATCCGACGACATTTATTATAAATGAAAGCGGTATCATAGAAGACATCGTCCTAGGAACGATAACAAAAAAAGAAATGGAAGAAAAGCTGGGATTATAAAAATCCCGGCTTTTTGCTTATATTGCAAAAAAAATGGCGAAAATGAAAATCATCTGGAGGTGATTCAAAATGAAAAAGACACATCGGCGCACATTTGAAGAACTTGTCTCAGAAAACAAAAAAGAGCTTTTGACCAACCAGGAATTTCTCGACCGGCTTGAAGACAAGCTTGAAGAGAAGTTCAGGTTGAAGTGACTTTTTAAAATTTAGGTTCATGTTTGCACCTCTTTTTGAGAATCCTAATGCTTAAAAGGAGGGATAGACATGCCGAGAGAGCATGACAAACAGGCGAAATTTGCCCCGAGCCACCTTGGGACAAAGCCGGTTGAATATAAGCGCAATAAAGGTAAGAAGATGCACGATAAATCAGGTGAAACACCGATTATCATGCAGACAAAAGGCGAATAACTGCTAAAAAGGAGGCAATACGAATGATGGAAAACGGGCAGAAGCACAACCCCGATGACAGAAGCGACAACGTTGAAAAGCTTCAGGACATGGTTCAGAATACGATCGAAAACATCGAGGAATCAGAAGAGCAGCTGTCCTTTGCAAGCGGTGAAGAACAGCAGCAGATCCGCGAAAAAAATGAACGCCGAAATGAAAGCATTGAGGCGATGCGCAGCGAAATTCAAGATGAAGCCGATGCTAGGGAAAAAGGATATGATCAATAAACCAGGGCAACCTGGTTTTTTGCATGCGGCGGTTCGGAAAAGCCGCCATTCGTGTTTTTACCGGCTGCTTATGCTAAAATGGGATTACATTTTTTGATAAGGGAGTAGAGAATTTTGTACGTCTCAAAAAAAGAAATCGAAGTTCGGTACGCCGAAACAGACCAAATGGGGGTCGTCTACCACGCGAATTATCTTGTTTGGATGGAGGTTGGGCGGACGGCATTGATTAAAGACCTCGGCTTTTCCTATGCTAAAATGGAAAAAGACAATGTCTTGTCGCCTGTCGTCGATGTCAACGTTCGATACATAAAGCCGCTTCGCTATGGAGAAACCGCGACCGTACATACATGGATTGAAGAATACAACGGTTTTAAAACGGTTTACGGCTATGAGATTTTAAACCCGGAAGGAGAAACGGCCGTAAAAGGGACAAGCTCGCACATTTGCGTTGACCGCGACAGTTTTAAGCCGCTTCAGTTCCGGAAGCTTTATCCGGAGTGGCATCAGGCATACGAAGAGGCCAAAAAGTAAATGGCCTTCGGAATCAAGAGACAGGAGCTGAATGAATGGAAGCGTGCGGTCCAAAACGGCGAGATAGCGTTTTTAACTCACTACTGGATCGATGACAGGTTTCCGGATTCCCGCACTGTGACAAAAGCTGGCTGCCAAAACATCGAAAAGCTTGCCGCATGGGGAGAGCAGTACGGTCTCAAAAAAGAATGGATCGATCAAAGAAGCGGATTTCCACATTTTGATTTAATCGGCCAAAAGCAAATCGAGATTTTAACAAAAGAAAAGCAGTTCAGCCATATCAAACGTTTCC
>NZ_JBALMR010000115.1:20973-22471 GCF_036963165.1 Bacillus sp. JJ675
ATATCGCTTTCCTCAATGAAAAACGTAATGCCGTCCGCTTCGGCGCTTGCTCCGATTTGCTGCGGCTCATCTTTCGATACCCCGAGGGAAAATCCTTTTTGAACGTTGCTGCATCCGCCGTAACGGACGAAGAAGCGGACTTGGTCTCCTTTTTTCAGATCAAGCTCGTCCTTGTACCACTTAAGCGCCTCTTCATTAATGTGCAGATTCACGAGAAAAGCACTCCTTTTTTATGGATTGTTATATCTAGTATATAATAATTTGGATTGTTCATAAACATATCATGTTCTGTCAGCGGTTTTTGCCTGACATCCATTTGATTTTCGGCTCGGTTTTGTTAAAAATTCTCTTGATGTTCGTTCTGTGTCTGTAAATGACAAATACCGTAAGAACGACGACGACCGCCACCAAAAAAAGATCCTTTGTGAACAGGCTGTATATCGTCGTATACAGGCCGGTTAAAATAGAAGACAGCGATACGTACTTGGTAATGAACAAAAACAGAAAGAACACCGCGACCATTGTGAGAAACAGGATAGGCTCATAGCACAGCATCACGCCTCCTGAGGTAGCGACCGCTTTTCCCCCTTTAAATTTTGCGAAAACGGGGAACATGTGCCCGATGACGGCTGCTACGCCGGCCAGCAAAGGATGGACATCGACGTGCAGGACGGCGGGCAAAAAAGCGGCAAGCGTTCCTTTTAAGATATCGGCGGCGATGACGATCGAACCCGCTTTGACTCCAAGCGTACGAAAAGCGTTGGTGGCTCCGAGGTTTCCGCTGCCGTGTTCTCTGATATCGATTCCTTTGGCAGCTTTACCCACAATCAAGCCGGATGGAATGCTGCCGAGTAAATAGGCTAAAATCAATAATAAAGCAATTAACATTTCATTTCTCCTTTTTTGATGATCCCTACTCTTTATTTTAACACGAGAGGCACCCTTCATGGCGGCTTTTGTTAAATAGCACCGTATATATCATACAGGATAATGCGCTTTAATCCTATTAAAACTTTGTATATCCTGTATGTTTTCATGTAAACTGAATATAAAAGGAGCTGATGCGGAATGGAAAATCCAACGAAACAGGAGATCAAAAACATTCTTGAGAACAGCAGACGAATTGCGGTCGTCGGCCTTTCGGCCAATCCGGAGAGAACCTCCTATATGGTATCAAAAGCGATGCAGGATGCAGGGTATGAAATCATCCCGGTTAATCCGACCATCGACGAAGTGCTCGGGGTGAAAGCTGTTGCTTCGCTAAAGGATATCGAGGGGCACGTCGATATCGTGAATGTGTTCAGAAGATCCGAGCATCTTCCGGAAGTAGCCAAGGAGTTTTTGGAAATTGACGCTGACGTGTTTTGGGCTCAGCAGGGACTTGTCAATGAAGAAGCGTATCAGTTGCTCAATGAAAAGGGCTATACAGTTGTGATGGATTTGTGCATAAAAGTAGCCCATGCATTGACCAAATCTGCTTAAAAAAGACAAAAATCCT
>NZ_JBALMR010000116.1:0-12648 GCF_036963165.1 Bacillus sp. JJ675
GTTTTGTCAACGGTCTGAGCACCCGATTCATTCGGGTGCTTTGCTTAAGTAATGTCCTTACCGTACATTTACGCTGTGTTTACAAACCAAAACCTTCAGCTATGGAAGGGAAAATTTTATATCGTATTAAAAATACTGTAAGTTTCACATTGTCCAAGTTGATGGTTGTATGTTCCGATTGCCTCAAACCGCTTTGGTGATTCAGCTATGATTTTTTTTGCCTCAAGATAATGGATCATTTGCACAAAACCAGTCCCTGCCAAAGCAAAGTTCCCCCCGAAATTTCGCCATTACATTACTCCTTTCTCACATTTTATTTCAAGAAATACTTTCATATAGAGGTGGGAAACGCATGACAAAACTTAAATTCAGAAGGCTATGGATCCCGCCTTATCAAGCGCAGGATAAAAGGAAGCGTGCAAAAGGAGAAACACCATCAATGCAATCAAAAATGGCTAAAGAAACGTTCCCGCCCTGCTGTCTGAGCCCGGTCCATCTTTCCGCTCAAATAGCACCATCGCCTGACATGCAAATCTTTATCGATCCGACTATTTCCCCGTTTTAAGGACGGCATCTGCCAAATATCTATATTCCAAAATTCCGATCGATTTTAAGATATATTGATATACTAAAATTCCCCTCAAATCGCTTCCCTTCAGTTATTTTTCGGGCTTCGAAATGATCATGTTTCTTCATCCAAAAAAAAAGATATTGACAAGGCAGAAGATTTCGAAAGATAATAATGAAAATGAATGTTATATTTTATTACACGACATGAAGGGTGACATCAATATGAATTTACAACGAAAGATGGGAACGTTTTCACTTATGATGGTCGGTCTTGGTTCAATGATCGGCTCAGGCTGGCTGTTCGGAGCGTGGAGAGCCGCGCAGATCGCAGGTCCGGCCGCTATATTTTCGTGGATTATCGGAATGATTGTCATATTGTTTATCGCACTGTCTTACAGTGAGCTTGGTGCGATGTTTCCGGAAGCGGGAGGAATGGTGAAATATACGCAATATTCCCACGGTTCATTTGTCGGATTCATTTCTGCGTGGGCGAACTGGATCGCGATTGTATCCGTTATTCCGGTAGAGGCTGTCGCTTCTGTTCAATATATGAGCTCCTGGCCTTGGGAATGGGCAAAATGGACAAGCCGTTTGGTCGATAAAGGACAGCTGACGATTGAAGGGCTGGCCATTGCTTCTGTTTTACTCATCATCTACTTTTTATTAAATTATTGGACGGTCAGCCTGTTTTCCAAGGCTAACACGTTTATTACCGTCTTTAAAATCGTGATTCCGGGTCTTACGATTGGCGCTCTTTTATTTGCCGGTTTTCACAGCGGCAATTTCACTGCCGGCGAAAGCATGGCGCCAAACGGATGGGCAAGTGTGCTGACTGCCGTGGCAACGTCAGGTATCGTGTTTGCATTTAACGGATTTCAAAGCCCGGTTAACATGGCGGGCGAGGCGAAAACCCCCGGGCGTTCGATTCCGATTGCCGTGATCGGATCTATTTTGGTCGCCACCGTGATCTATGTGCTGCTGCAAGTCGCATTTATCGGATCTGTTAACCCTTCGATGATTGTAAACGGATGGAGCCATTTGAATTTCAACTCTCCATTTGCAGATTTGGCAATCGCTTTAAATATTAACTGGCTCGTCTTGGTTCTGTATGCAGACGCTTTTGTTTCCCCGTCGGGAACAGGCATCACATATACGGCGACAACATCGCGGATGATTTACGGAATGGAAAAGAACAAATACCTGCCTAGCATATTGGGCAAACTTCATCCGATCTATGGCGTACCGCGCCAGGCGATGATTTTCAACCTGATTGTATCGTTTATCTTCCTGTTTTTATTTAGAGGCTGGGGTACCTTGGCAGAAGTCATCTCAGTTGCAACATTGATTTCTTATGTTACAGGTCCTGTGACCGTCATGACGTTGAGACGGACTGGACACGATTTACACAGACCGCTGCGCCTGAAAGGATTAAGCATAATCGCGCCGCTTGGATTTATTTTCGCGTCGCTTGTCTTGTACTGGGCGCGCTGGCCGCTGACAGGACAAGTTTTATTCATTATCCTGATCGGTCTGCCCGTTTATTTCTACTATCAGGCAAAAGCAAGCTGGAAAGGCTTTGGCAAGCATTTCAAAGCCGGCATGTGGATGGCTTTCTACCTGTTGGCGATGATGCTCATTTCCTTCTTGGGCAGCGACAAATTCGGCGGCTTAAATGTGGTTCATTACGGCTGGGACATGCTGTTGATCGCCGTTGTTTCCTTAGGTTTTTACACTTGGGCGGTTAAGAGCGGATTCAGAACCGAGTATTTGGAAGATGCCAAAAAAATGAATCAAGAACTCCAGGAATCGCAAGCGGAAGCCGCTGCATCCAAAGAAATGTAACGAAAAAACCTTACGATCGGCAGGTCGTAAGGTTTTTTGTTTCCTTCGCGCCTTTTCTCATTGGTATTCAACCCACACAGCGCCGTTATCTGCAGATCGTACACAGTTCTCAACCCACCTGACGCCTTCTACTCCCGCCTCAATTCCCGGGTACCAAAGGTCTTCGCGCCAATCTCTGCGCTCGGCCGCAGCGATGGCTTTGGCAAACCGGGTGTACAAATTTGACCACGCTTCGAACAAGCCCTCAGGATGGCCTCCTCCTATCCGGTCGTCTGCCAGCGCTTCCGGATAAAGATAATTCATGCCGCGGTCTAATATCATGGCCGGTTTACCCTGAACTTCATACCTTAGCTGATTCGGATGTTCATCCCACCATTCGATGCTGGCTTTTGAACCTATAACCCGAATCTTCTGCCCGTGCATAGAACCGGCATTCACGCAAAAAGACCACACCGTCCCGATAGCACCGTTTTCATATTCCATGATGGTATATGCATTGTCCTCGAGCGGCGCCCGGCTTTTTACAAAGCTTTGGCGTGTACACATCAGTTTTTTTATTTTGAAGTTTGGCAGCATAACCTTTGATAAATATAGCGGATGTGTTCCCAAATCCCCCAAAACATAGCTCGGACCCGCCATTTTCGGATCAACGCGCCATTTCGTACTGGCATTTGCCGCTTCTACGGGTGCGGAATGGAAACCGTGTGCAAATTGCATGTTTACGATGCGAATGTCACCTAATTCTCCGTTTTCAATCATCTGGCGGGCTTGTTCAATCATCTGGTGTCCTGCGTATCCATATGTAATGCCGACCACCAGCTGTTTGTTTTTCGCGAGCTTTTCCAGTTCGATTGCTTCCTTCACCGTAAAGCACAGCGGCTTCTCACATATAACATGCAGGCCTGCATAAAGAGCCGCTTTCGTCATTTCATAATGCGTGCCATTTGGCGTTGCGATTGAAACAGCCTGAATACCGTCTTCCCGTTTTGCTTCCTTTTCAAACATTTCCTTGTAGCCGGCATAGCACCTCTCAGGTTCAACGTGCAAATTGACGCCAAAGTCTTTTCCGCGATTTGGATTGATATCGAAGGCGCCGGCCACCAATTCAAAATTATGGTCGCGAAGCGCAGATGAACGGTGAATGTAGCCGATTTGGCTTCCGCGTCCCCCGCCTATCATCGCCCAGCGTATCGGCTGCTCAACATTTTTTTCACCTTGAATCATCTTTCATTCCTCCTTTTGCCGTCATCTAAAAACCGATATTCTTTACATAGTCAATGCTTTGTTTTACATCAAGTAAACTCGAAGCGCAGGTTCTCGGGTCGCGCTCCTGCTCAATCGTGATATATCCGCGATAATTGATTTCTTTCAATAAAGAATAAATCGAGCCGTAATCGATGATTCCCTTACCGATTGGACACATCACTCCTTTTGCGCAGGCGTCAAAGAAGCGGATTCGTTTGCCCATCATCTGTTGATACATATCGGGATCAATATCTTTAAAATGAAGATAATAAGCCGGTCTGCACAGTCTCTTAGCCACTGGGCCGGGTCCATTTTCGAATAGTACAGGTGCCCGGTATCAAGGCAGAGCCCTGCCGTTTCATACGGGATGTCCTCCAGCAATTTCTTAATCTCGTCTTCAAATTCGATATAACCGCCGGCGTGCGGGTGGATGACCGGCCGCACCCTATAGCGGTTCCACGCCCGTTCTGAAAGAGCAGCGATATGCCGCATCATCTTGCTCCAATCCTTTTCAGACAGCCTTTTGGCTTGATCGGGATGCCCTGCGTGATAATCCCTTTCCTCATGCCCCCAATCGATGATGACCAAATACGGAGGCGGAAACGGGATTTCGTCTTTCAGCGGCGAACGCGGCAGCTTCGTAATTAATGAACAAATATCGTCGACCTGATGCAATAGCTTTTCTACGTTGCTCTCTGATACGAGATCATCAAAAATGGTTCCCGCAATGATGGTCAAATCGTGTTTAGATAGCTCTGCTTGAACCCTCTTGACATCCATTGGCACATATCCATACGGTCCTAATTCAATCCCGTCGAATCCCGCTTGTGATGCCTCTGAGAGAACCTGTTCCCACGGCGGCAGAAAAGGGTTCTTCGGATCGTCGACACCCCAGCAGCACGGGGCTCCGGAAATTTTCATACTCACTTGAAACACCTCCAAAACCGATACTTTTATTTTAAGCCCGGCTTAAGTGAAACGCTTTCATATTCTTGTTTTATTTAAGCAGCTTTTTCTGCTATTTCGACCGAAAATGTTCACGATCTTGTTTGACGGACTTTAGTTTTTGGAAGACTTGTTTTTCGTCCAGTGCTGGCGGTATTTTTTCGGAGATATGCCAACGATTTTAGAAAAAAGGGTCGTAAAGTAGCTCATATTATCATAGCCAACCGTGCCGGCAATCTTTGTCACGCTGTCATTTGTGTTAATAAGCAGCGACTGCGCTTCCCCGATTCGGCGTCGGATAATATATTGAATGGGCGAAAAGCCGGTGGATTTCTTAAAAGCATGAACCAAATAATATGAGCTGATGTGGAATTTTTGCGACAGCAATTGCAGCGTGATATCCTCGGAATAATGCTCATCAATATAGGCTTTAATTACGTTTGTCAATTCTGATTCTTCTGATTTTGATAGTGCTGCGTTTTCCTTTGGAATCTGCAAAATGATCGCAATCAATGCGCAAAGAAGGTAGCTGCAAATCTCCTCTGCACCGGGTTTTTCTTCAGAGATTTGCAAATACATCATCTCCAGCAATGATTCAATATCCGATCTATGCTCCCCGCTGTGCAGCACGCATGAATGTTCGCCGGAAACCAAATGATTTCTCGGCAAGCCGGGCACTTTCACATTCGTAATGCCGCAGCAAAAAACGCTCATATCCGCTTCAGATTCAGCGTATTCATCGTGAAGAACACCGTTATTATATATTAAAATATCACCTTTCATAATGCGGTATTTACGGCCGTCAATGATATGCGTGCCATTCCCCTCTTTTATAAAAATGATTTCTATCACATCATCGTGCATGTGCATCGTTCGGGGTAATCTTGTATGGGTATCGCCAACATTGCAAATATAGAGCAATTGAGGAATCAAACCGTGATCAAAGCTTTGATTCAAATGTCGTTTCACAAAATATTGAGTCAACATTTATCCCCCCTGTAGGAAACTTTCAGTGCAGACGATATCATTTTTCATGTGCGACTCTCACTCATGGATCCGGACCGATGGGAGGCGATGGCCCGTTAATCTTCATGCCGTTCGCCATCGGTATGCCCCGCAATAAAAAACAGAGGAAAAAATCCTCTGTAATAGCTTGTTAAATAAAGAAAAACCGGTTCCGGCCGATTGTATAACTTTTTTCCATCCGTGCGGGCTAAGTGTGCAGCGCGTACAACCACGCGCCAAATAGCGTATTTTTATCTCAAAGGTTTTCCTGAAACGATATGCCAATGAAGATGTTTTGAATCCTGGTAGGCGCCCAAATTTGTGATCACTCTGCAAGCACCGTTTTCTTCCGTCACCATTTGAGCCACTTTTTTAATAACATCCAGTAATTCGAGTAATAATTCTTGATCCTCTTCTTCCAACGTGATCAAAGAAGGGATATGCTTCTTAGGGATGGCCACAATATGAACAGGATAAAAAGGTCTTGTATGATAATAGGCTAGTACATTCTCGGTTTCCATCACTTTATTGACCTTTGTTTTCCCGCTCAGCACTTCATCACAATAAAAATCTTCAGTCATGATAAACCTCCTATAACCTGACTATATGTAATCATCCATCTAAAACGAGAGGGTGTATTCTCTTCACTCTTATACATCAATGATGGTGGCTGTGGCTCGTTTTTCGGAATTTATGAGTATGGCTGCCGGTTGTGCTTTTTTCCTTTTTTATATCCGACTTTTTCACCCACCATTTTGTTCCTTTATAAGCGCCGTCCAGTATTTCCAGCAAAGCCATGTCCTCTTTATTGATGAGCTTCACGGTTTTTACCCGTTGATACCTCGGGATTGATTTTATGGTGACGCCATCTTCGTTAAATACAGTAAATCTCCCTTTTTTCTTGGCTTCCTTCCAATTTTCAATCGTGTCAGCACCGTAAATCGATGTGCCGAGTTTCAGTTCATCTCCTTTTTTCATCCCCTCTTCGAGAAAGCCGGCGATGATTCCTCCTATGATACATAAGAAAATAGATCCATACAGTAATCGTTTGTAAAACTTTTTCATATCTTTTCCTCGATTTTTACTTCATTTTGGAGTGAGAATGATTCTGTCTTCCCCTCCCTTTGCATCCAGTCATTCCTCTTCAAAAACCGCCGCTGCTTTCAATGATTCTATGAATCGCCCCCTCTTTCGGAAGCAGGCCTTTTTGTCATCATTTCGATGCAGCTGTCATCAATTCGCGTCGTTCACCATTTGTGACCGGTTCATCCAAACGTTTTGTCATGAATTCGTTCAAGCTATGAATATGCGTTTGTAAAATAGACTAATGCTGATCTGCTATTCATTCGTACGAATGCCGATTTTTCAGCAAAGCAAAAACGGCTTTGTTTTCTTTTTTAGATGTCGTTGATATTATCCTACAAATTGCCTCAAACGTTAAAGACTTTCTTTAATCATCTAAGCAAACTGCGTCAAGATCCGGTTGAATTTTTCCCGCTCTTCCCAGAAAGGCCCGTGGCCGCTGTATTGAAACGGAACGAGCTCTGAATTCCTTATGTTTTGATGCAGCTCGCAGGCTTGTGCAAACGGAATGACTTTGTCATGAACGCCGTGAATGATTAAAGTAGGAACAGATATTTTCGGCAAATCGGCATACAGCTTCTCATCCCTCAGCATAACGATGACAGCTTTGGTCGACCATCCCGCTGCCTGTAAGCCGAGATGAAAAAACCAGTCTGAGAATGGTTGTGTGATATATTGAAAAAAAAACGTTTCCGTTACTTCTCGCATCATCTTCGGTCGGTCATTTAGCGCTGTGTTAAGCAAATGGTCAGCATTCTCTTTCGTAAAGCCTACAGGAGCTGCAGCGTCGATCAGGACGAGTTTTGAAACGCCGTGGCCTTTGTGCCGGGACATATACCTGATCGCGATAGATCCCCCTGTAGAATGGCCGGCAAGTATGAAGCTGTCTAACTGAAGGGCATCAACCACAATGCGGATGTCATCAGCCAAGCGGTTGTAACGGTAGCCGTCCATCGGCTTATCCGAATGTCCGAACCCCCTCCAGTCAATGCCTATGCAGCGGTATCCTTGTGCCGGCAGAACGTTAAACTGATACTCAAATTGCTTATGGCTTAACGGCCAGCCATGCAAAAAAACGACCGCTTCGCTGCTTTCAGGATTTATATCCTCCACATATAAATGAACCCCTGATTCGACTTCAACAAAATAGCCCACGCCATTCCCCTCCATAAAACGTCTTTTCACAATAAGATACTCGGGCGGTTAAATATAGGTGAATGCTGCGGGTCAAAAAAACCCCTTGATCTCTCAAAGGGTCGTCATTCTCATTCCTTATCGCATGTGTTTATAGAAAAAGGTTGGCACTTCACCAACCTTTTTCAACCTACTGCTGTTTATATTGAGGCTCTTCTTGTTGAATTTGCTGAAGACGCGGTTCAAGCGAATCAACAAGCGTCTGGGTTTGTTGAGCAGCTTGCTGATAAAGCTGCTTTGCATTCTGATTATCAGTATTCAATGAAAATGTTTCAAAGCTGGCCTGGGCGCTTTTCAGACTTGCAATGGCCTGTTTCACTTGATTGACGACAGTCATGTTTTCTTCCTCCTTCGCTTGTAAAATTGATGTATCTACATGTAGAATGAATTACTTTCCGCATTCTATCCGATCCATTTTTTTCAAATTGAACGATAATCAAAAAAGCCCTCTCTTTCCAGAAAAGGGCTTTAAGACTTTATTGCGATGCCTGTTGGTTTTGCTGCTTTTGCTGCCCTTGTTGACCTTGCTGCCCTGTTGGCTGAATGACTGTTGAGCCTGTTGAAGAGCTTGGCTCATTTGGTTCATCGCCTGATTGGTTTGAATCCCTTGAAGAGCTTGATTAAGCTGTTGAACAGCCTGCTGGATGTTTTGCTGAATTTGTTGATCAGTCTGCTGCATTTGCTGCTGAGATTGAGAACTGAATTGCTGAATTTGCTGCTTTAATTGATTGATTCCCTGATTCGTTTGAGAACCTTGCTGAGCCTGGCCGCTTTGTTGTTGAGACATTCCAAGCTGGGATACATTTTGCTCTAATTGAGCAAGCTGCTGCTGAAGGCTGCCGAGTTCTTGGGCAAGCTCAGTATCCGTAATATTCGCCCCAAGCATTTGGGCATGCTTTTGTTTTTGCTTTTGCTGATTTTGTTGTTGATTATTTTTGGTCATCAGAAAAAAATCCTCCTTTTTAATTGATCACATCCTTTATGATTTTCTTAATGCCAAAAACGATGTAAGGAAATTCCAGTATGATGAAGGATTTTCCATAATAATAAAGAAATCTGGGGGATATGCTATATGTAGTCGCAAAAAAGGCCGTCAACTTTTCAAACCATTTTTTTCTGTATAAATCGCAACATTTTTATTTCCCGTATGTAAGGCATTTCCTGCAGCCGGAGTCAGATCATCCCATCCGATGAACAGCCTGAGTTCGACCGGCTAATGATCGCTCATCATCAATGCATGGATAACTGTCATACGCGATTCATGCTGGTTCCCCTCGAGGTGAGTTTTCCGCGCCCGGAATACGAATGAATAAAGTTTTGGATTTTTGATTTGCCGGCTTGCCAACCTAAACGAGATTGCTTCCCAGTCGTTCTCCTTTACGTTTCCTCCTTCATATTCAATTTGCAGAGCTTTTTCAGGACAAGTAAGGCTGGATAAAATAAAAATATTTTAAAGTGAAAGATCTTATAGAAGAGAATGGATTATAATAATTCGGAATAACGATCATTACATAATGGAGCAAAACAAATGAGGTATGAAGAGAAAAAACCGCCAGCTGCATTAGAACCGTATATCAAATGCTTCTGGTATTTAAATAGGGAATATGATGAATCCGACAATGAGGAAGTACTTTAGCCGGATGGATGCTATGAAATGATTTTTCATTTTGGCACAAAGTACAAAGTTCAAAATCAATTAATGGATACTTCTTTTTTAATAGGGTCATTAACGCATTACCATCGATTAACCGCACACGGCAACATCCGCTTATTCGGCATTCGTCTAAAACCTTGGGGGTTAAAGTTTTGGGTTGATACAGATATAAAGGAACTGAGGGACAAATTTTTGCCTCTTGACTCACTATTTAAACAAAGCATCATTGAACAAATGGAGAGCCGATTAAAGGGCGTTGAAATAGAAGAAGGAATGACGCTACTTCATGAATTTATGTTAGATACATTCAAGCAAAACCATTTTGTTGATAAACATTTTATTCGAATTTTAACTGAATTATATGAATTCCCTGTTCAACAAGACATACAAACTTTGGTTTCAAGGAGTCATTATTCTCAAAGGCAATTTGAACGAAAAGTAGTGGAGCTGACGGGTCTGTCTCCAAAAAAGCTCAGCAAAGTAGCGAGGTTTAATCAAGTCCGGTTGAAGATATTTTTCGCTCCCGAAATAGACCTTCATGATTGTATGCACGAATTCGGCTACTATGACTATGCTCATTTTTCAAAAGACTTTAAAGAATGTATAGGTCTGACTCCGAAAGAGTATAAAAACTGGATATTAGAAAAAAAGAACCTAAGACACAACAACCAGGAGAACGTCGTTTTTTTACAAGATGAATAAAGCGGATTTTACTACTATAGGAATTGACATTGATTGAAGGAGGAATTTCTGATGATCACGAATGTAGGAACTGTTGCAGTATACGTTGAGGATCAACAAAAGGCGAAGGATTTTTGGACCAACAAAGCAGGCTTTGACGTTGTGGCAGAACACCCGATGGGACCGGAAGCATTTTGGCTTGAAGTCGCCCCGCAAAATGCCCAGACTCGTTTAGTCATTTACCCGAAGGCAATGATGAAAGGCTCTGAAAATATGAGAGCATCCATCGTATTTGAATGCGATCATGTTCTCGAAACATATAAAAAGATGAAAGCGAATGGAGTGGAGTTTAAAGGAGAGCCGCAGGAAATGCAATGGGGCACATACGTGCAATTCAGCGATGAAGACGGCAACGAATTTCTTTTAAAAGGGTAAGCAGAAGACAGACAGGTTCTTTTTTAGGAACTGTCTGTCTTTCTTGCATTATCAATTGCATTTTTACTTTGATAGATGCGAGCAGCAAAGCGCCTTCGAGTATTCTCTTCTAAAACTGCTTCAAGCTTGTCGGAGAATTGCAAGTCAACTCTTGAACTGCTGTAGACGTCTGAGCACGCTTCTCTTTTGCCGCGCGGTATCGAAATGAAGCCAACGCTTTCGCCATTTCCATCGGCATGCGAGGATTCATAAAGGCTGCCATTTGTTCAGTTTCTATTGAAAATATTTTTATTAGTGGTTTATATGATCGATATCATATATGGGCAGCGCTTCCTCGGCGTTTGTAGAGGCAAGGGCTGCAGCCCCTTGTGGGTCACATACGCAATTTTGCCTTCACCGATAGCTGATCACTGGCGGAAAGCTGCAATACTCCTCATTTAAAGAGCATGCTTCTACTGGATACAAACCAATTCACAATAACCTTCATCATTCAATATATATTGGCAGGCCCCGGGAGGCAATACGGGACACGGACGGCCACTGGCATAAACGGGATATGGGTTTATGGGAAAAGACGGGTTTATAGGATAGGAATATGCGGGTACAGGATATTGACGATGAAACAAGCCTATCACTCCTTTTTTATATTATTAAGATTGTATTTGACTGTTTGCGTTCTTGCAGATTGTCTATGGATAATTGTGCAATTGCCTAACGAAGGTTTCTTGCCAAGTTAACTTTGTTTTCATCATTAAACTATACGCGGGATAAAAAGAAATCGTACATTGATGCCTTGAGTAAGCTAAAAAAGGAGCAAAAATGGCGATCAGATAAAAAACGCGCCTCTTTTTTGTTGTTAAACAAAGAGAGATACTTAATCATTGCAGCAAAGCAACAATGTCAAGTTATACATTAGCTTTGCTTCGGACTCGTCCCGTATGTTTTGTTATACTAAAATAGACAAAACCTATCATAATTTTCTAACAAAAGGAGAGATCTCCATGAGAAAAGTAGCTATTGTTACCGGTTCTGCTGGAGGATTAGGGAAAGGCATAGCGGAGAGACTATGCCACGACGGTTTTCGTGTCGTACTACATGATATAAATGAAGCATTACTGAACGAAACTGTTTCAGAATTAAAAGAAAAGAACTTTGATGTTATCGGTGTTAAAGGGGATGTATCTAAACGAGAGGATCAATTCAATTTAGTTAAAGAATCGGTAGATGCCTTTGGCCGTTTAGATGTTTTTGTAAACAATGCGGGTATCGATGCAGTTTCTCCATTTTTGGAAATTACTGAAGAACAGCTTAATAGATTATTCAAAATTAATGTAAATGGCGTGGTTTTTGGCACTCAAGCTGCCGCTGAACAATTTATTCAGCAAGAAACAAAAGGAAAAATCATTAATGCTTGCAGCATAGCAGGTCACGAATCATTTGAAATGCTTGGCACATATTCTGCGACTAAACATGCTGTAAAATCTTTCACACATTCAGCCGCTAAAGAGCTGGCAAAATATAAAATAACTGTAAACGCATACTGTCCTGGCGTTGCAAAAACAAAAATGTGGGATAGAATTGATGAAGAAATGGTGAAATACAGCAGTGACCTTAAACCAGGGGAAGCTTTTGAAAAATTCTCCTCAGAAATTGCTCTAAAAAGATATCAAACACCTGAAGATGTTGCTAATTTAGTGTCTTTTTTAGCTTCAGATGATTCGGATTATATTACTGGTCAGGCGATATTGACTGATGGCGGTCTTGTTTATAGATAAAAAATATTTACTTAATGGGAGATGACCATATACAGTCGGATTTTTTAACCCCGATTGAATCGTGAAAAAAAATAAAAAGCCATTCTCGAATCTGATATGCTCCCCTAAAGGTAGACAGATGAAATAAAAAAATCTGTTTGCCTTGGGGGAGTTTTTTCATGGCTGGAAAATGGTTTTCAAAAGAAGAAAAATTGAATATTCTATCAGAATGTGATCAGG
>NZ_JBALMR010000117.1:0-6299 GCF_036963165.1 Bacillus sp. JJ675
ATAAATATGCTTCAAGATGGTTCAGCTCTTTTGAGAGCGGAATCAATAGCTGCCTCGCCCCCTGCAGGTTTGAGCGGAAATAGACGCTGAGCTGAAGCAGGAGCTTTCTCGTTTTTTCGGCGTCTGTCCGGCACAATGCTGAGATCGTATGAATCGCATTGAATAAAAAATGCGGATTGACCTGAGCTTGCAGCGCTTTGATTTCGGCATCTTTCAATAGCTTCTTTTGCAGCTCCGCTTCCCCGAGCTCAAGCTGTGTTGAAAAAAGCATCGCAAGGCCTTCGGCAAGCTCTTCTGCCACGCGGTTTAGCCCCGCCGGATTCTTGAAGTACAGCTTCAGAGTGCCGATCGTCTTCCGGTTGGAGATCAGGGGTAGCACAATCGCGGCCTGAAGCGGGCAAGAGTGATGGGTGCACTCGATTTCGTCGCGCGATTTCACCTTCATGACTTTCCCCGTTTTGATGACTTTTTTCGATAAACCGGTGATCAGGCTTCTCGAAGGAATATGGTGATCAGCCCCTTCGCCGACATGCGCGAGAATCGTTTCCCTGTCTGTAATCGACACGGCATCCGTGCCTGTCATCTGATGAATAATCAGGGCCGCGCTTTTGCACGATGTCTCATTCAGCCCCTGGCGGAAAAACGGCAGCGTCTGATCGGCAATCGAAAACACCTTGTGCGTCTGCATGGCTTTTGCCTGTTCTTCTTTACGGATAATCGATTGAATGATCGACAGAAAGATAAAACTGCCTGTCCCATTGACGATGACCATCGGGATGCCGATCATCTGAACGAGCGCTACAGCGTCTGACCGCGGCGCAGCAAGCATGATGATCATCATCATTTGCAGCGCTTCCATTGAAATGCCTGCAAGAGCCGCGACCCGCGGCGTCACCATTTGGTGCCTCTTCCGGAAAAAACGCCCGATATAACCCGATATAACCCCCGCCAACACGGAAGAAACCGCACAGCTTAAAGCCGTACTTCCTCCAAGCGAAAAACGGTGAATTCCCGCAAGAATCCCGACCCCGGCGCCAACGAAGGGCCCCCCGATCAAGCCGCCGATTTCGACTCCGAGNNCCGAGAATTCTCGTATTGGCGATCGAGCTCGACGGGTCGATCGCAAAAATCCAATCATTGTTTAAAATCTCGTGATCTCGAATCTCAATTCCCGTATAGTTGCTGATAATGCTGAAAAGTGAAAAGATACAAATGAGAACGGCCTTCCCCTTATATCCTTCCGGATGCTGAAGGTGCTGCCGGAACACCTTCATATGGGCGAGAATAAAACCAAGGATCACGATGATCCCCACTCTTTCCAGCATCATGATCATTAAATGGATCATGTTATCCCCTTGCTTTCTCACAAATTTTGAGTCCGCCCTCATTTTATCATATCTATCGCCATTCAAACTTTCGCGCTTTATCACATCACATTCTTAAAATCTCTGCTTTATCATCCTATTGATCTATTGTAAAATAAATGAGACATTGATAAATCCATGACAGAGGAGACGATCATGAAAGCCGTATTTTTTGATTTAGACGACACATTGCTCTGGGATGAAAAAAGCGTCAGTACGGCATTTGCCGAAACGTGTATGAAAGCCGAAAAAAAATACGGGATCGGCTCGGATGAATTCGAAGCCGCTGTACGCCGGGCAGCGCGCGATCTTTACACATCTTATGAAACGTATCCCTACACCGTGATGATCGGCATCAATCCGTTTGAAGGGCTTTGGTCGAATTTCAGCGACCCGATCAGCGAAGGATTTCAAAAGCTGAACAAAATCGTCCCTGAATACAGAAAAAACGCATGGACAAACGGGCTGAAAGCATCCGGAATCGATGATCCCGCTTTCGGGGAAGAGCTGGGCGAATATTTTGCGGCCGTGCGCCGGAAGAGCCCTTTCGTCTATGAAGAAACATTTGCCGTTTTGGATGAATTAAAAGGAAAATTCGAGCTGTTATTGCTGACAAACGGTGATCCGAGCCTGCAAAGAGAAAAATTGGCCGGCGTGCCTGAGCTTGCCCCTTATTTCAAGGAAATCGTCATTTCCGGAAATTTCGGAAAAGGGAAGCCTGACCCGAGCATTTTTGAACACTGTCTTCATCTTCTCGGCATTGCGAAAGAAGACGCCGTGATGGTCGGGGATAATTTGAACACAGATATTCTCGGCGCATCCAGAGCAGGCATTCAGACCGTCTGGGTCAACCGCAAAGGCAATGTGAACGAAACCGAAGTAAAACCCGACCACGAAATCCGTCATTTAAGCGAACTGTTCGATATTCTGGCCGCAAAAAAAGCATGACTCCGAATGGAATCATGCTTTTTTTCGTTTTATTTTCTTGCTTCAGCAACGGCTTTTTTTACGAAATCTTCAAGCGAAACCGTTTCTGATTTTTGCTCTCCGTATTTGCGGACATTGACCGCTTCGTTTTCGGCTTCCTGGTCGCCCACGACGAGCATGTACGGAATCTTTTGCATTTGCGCTTCACGGATTTTATAGCCGATCTTTTCATCGCGGCTGTCGACTTCAACGCGCAATCCTTCGCGCTGCAACCGTTCCTGGACTTGTTTTGCGTAGTCAAGGTGCGCGGACGGCGATACAGGGATCACCTGGAACTGCACCGGCGCAAGCCATGTCGGAAGCGCGCCTTTATGCTCTTCAATTAAGAACGCCACAAAGCGCTCCATTGTCGATACGACGCCCCTGTGAATAACGACAGGACGGTGCGGTTTGCCGTCTTCGCCGACATATGTCAGGTCAAATCTTTCAGGAAGCAGGAAGTCAAGCTGAACGGTTGACAGCGTTTCTTCTTTGCCGATCGCTGTTTTGACTTGAACGTCGAGCTTCGGTCCGTAGAACGCCGCTTCTCCTTCCGCCTCATAGTAGTCGTGCCCCATCTCATCCATCGCTGCTTTCAGCATCGATTGCGCTTTATTCCACATTTCGTCATCATCATAATATTTCTCGGTATCCTCCGGATCGCGGTAAGACAGGCGGAATGTATAGTTGTTTAATCCGAAGTCTTTGTACACGTCTTGAATCAAGCGGACGGTGCGGATGAATTCTTCCTTGATCTGATCCGGACGGACGAAAATATGTGCGTCATTCAGCGTCATGCCGCGGACGCGCTGGAGTCCTGAAAGCGCACCGGACATTTCGTAGCGGTGCATCGTTCCGAGCTCTGCGATCCGGATCGGCAGCTCGCGGTAGCTGTGAATGTCGTTTTTATAAATCATCATGTGATGCGGGCAGTTCATCGGACGAAGCGTCAATGTTTCATTGTCCATTTCCATCGGCGGGAACATCGTATCCTGATAATGATCCCAGTGGCCCGATGTTTCGTAAAGCTCCTTGCTTCCGAGCACAGGCGTATAAACATGCTCATAGCCGAGGGCGATTTCTTTATCGACGATATAGCGCTCGATGACGCGTCTGATCGTCGCGCCCTTCGGAAGCCAAAGCGGCAGCCCCTGGCCGACTTTTTGCGAAATCGCGAATAATTTTAATTCTTTTCCGAGCTTTCTGTGATCGCGTTCTTTCGCTTCTTCAAGCAGGCGCAGATGCTCTTCAAGGTCGGCTTTTTTGAAGAACACCGTACCGTAGATGCGCTGCAGCATCTTATTGTTGCTGTCGCCGCGCCAGTATGCGCCGGCAAGGCTGAGCAGCTTGAACTCCTTGATTTTTCCCGTCGACGGAACGTGGACGCCGCGGCACAAATCGAAGAACTCGCCTTGCTCATAGATCGATACCGTCTCTCCTTCAGGAATCGCATCAAGCAGCTCCAGTTTCAAGTCGTCGCCGATTTCGGCGAACCTTGCTTTCGCTTCTTCGCGGCTGACCTCTTTTCTGACGATCGGCAGATTTTCTCCGATGATTTTTTTCATCTCTTTCTCGATTTTCGGGAGATCTTCCGGTGTGAGCGCTTCTTCCAGGTCAACATCATAGTAGAAGCCGTTTTCGATCACAGGGCCGACGCCGAGCTTGACGTTTTGATAAAGCCGCTTAATCGCCTGGGCCATTAAGTGTGCAGTGCTGTGGCGCATGATTTCAAGCGCTTCGTCGCTGCCTTCCGTAATGATCTCAATCGCGCCGTCCTCATGGATCGGTGTGCGCAGATCGATTTCTTTGCTGTTTAATTTTCCGGCGATGGCCTTTTTCTTTAAGCCGGGACTGATCGATGCCGCGATATCTTCTGTTGTCGTCCCTTTTGCAAACTCCTTAACCGCTCTGTCAGGAAATGTGATTTTTACCATATCTGACATCCTAGTCACTCCTTTTTTATGCAAAATAAAAACCCCGCCCCCTAAGAAAGGGACGAGGATTAATAAACGGAATTCGTGGTTCCACCCTTTTTCCCGAAAACGCAGAAAATCGCCTGCCTTTTTCGGCTCTCGGTTCTGTAACGGGAAGCCCCGTCAGTCATTACTTGACAATACGCCGTTCACAACTGATGTTCAAAGGTGGTAAAAAAATGATCCTTGGTTAAGAGACTCGCAGCCTTGGTCTCCCTCTCTGCCAACCGGTGTTCATTTTTTCGTGTCCTTATCAATACATGGAATGTAAAGTTTACAATGTATTATAAATCGTTTTGCAAGCAAAATCAAGAACGCTCTTCCAAAATGTTTTCCTGCGGATGAAAGGATTCAAGAGAAAAAATCCGGACCCGTTCCTGAAAAATATTTTGGATCGTCTGTACCATGGCATGCTCGCTGTTTTTCGTATACAGGTCGATTTTTTTCGGAGCGATCGACACGAGCGGAGCGAGCAGATGGGAATCGATATACATCGGGTGTTCTCTCACGAACCGCCTGTCTATGTATTTTTTTTGTTCCCGCTCTGAAATATATTTCAATTCCCACAGTACAAAATGGCCGTCATGCACGATGCGCACATGATCGAGCACCGGCTCTTTCCTCGTCACGTAGTCTCTCAGCGATTGAATGAACGTCTGGTATTCCTGTTCCATTTTGTATTCATCGATCGCCGCCTCGACATACCCTTTTAATCGCTCATAATATTTTCCGAGCCGGAACGTCATGAAGGAGCGAATCGAAAAGACGTTTTCTTCAAGACAGATCGTCTTGAGCTCCTGCTCGATGAAATATTCGCGAGGGGTATCATCATGATTTAGCGGAAGACCTTCGAGCTCCCCCTCCATGATGCTGTGGGCCAGCTGCAGAATCTGCTGCTGCTCATCCCGGTCCAAAAAATAGTAATCTCCTTCAATGACCGAAAGCATGTATTCGTCTTCTTTGCACTCCGTAAAAAATCTCGTCAAAATCGGCTGGATGTATTCCTGAATACTGACAGAGGAATGGGTCTTTTCAATTCCGATCTTCCCTGGCGCCTCGTGAATCTTGATATGCCGGTTTTCATCCGCATTGCGAAGGAGATGCAAAAACGCGGCTGTATCATAATCATCTTCAAATGTAATTTCGAGCATGTTTGTCCCCCCTAACAACATCTGGTACATGTATATGGGCGGGACAACTAAAATAGACGTAAAAAAAGGATAAGCCTTTAATCAAGCAGCTCCTGCACTTTTTTTCTGAACAAGAGCGGAACGGTGATAAAAAGGAGGTAGATTACGGCCATGACCGAAATCGCCAGGAGGTCACCGGACATGATGCTCGATCCGAGCGCGTTTAAAATAACGGTTCCGGGGATAATGCCCGCAGCCGTGGCCGCCAAATACGACAGCGGTTTTACTTTTGATACGCCGGCCGCATAGCTGACCGCATCAAAGTGGATCGGTGCAAGCCGTAAAAGCAAAATGCTGAAAAAACCGTTCTTTTGCAAAAAAGCGCGGAACGCATCAAGCTTCAAAGGCATGTTTTTCATGTTTCCGCCGAGCTTGTATGCAACGGCAAACGATAAAAACGCTCCGCCGGCGGCTCCTATAAAAGAATACAGAGATCCATAGACCGAGCCGAATGCGAGTCCGCCGCCTACGGCAAAAACGGAGGCGGGCAGAAGCAAAAACGGCCTGACCATTAATAATCCGATATACATGAGCGGGGCAAAAACGCCGAAGGATAGAACACCTTCCCTGATATGGCTTGGATTCAGATTGAAGTACTTTGCGTTAAACCACAATCCGGCAGCCGCTATCGCCAGCACCGCCGCCCACTTTGCGAGGGCTTTTTTCGGCATATCCTCATCTCCTGGTATGAAAGGGAATTATTGACGGCGGTTCTTTCCATCAAGACGGATGGGCGTAGCCAGGTACAGCACCCGCTCCATCAGCCTTGCCGCCTTTACATCTTCTTTTTCCCCTCTTTGGGAATA
>NZ_JBALMR010000118.1:0-2433 GCF_036963165.1 Bacillus sp. JJ675
TGACAGGGTGCAGATCACAGCTGCCATGGCTTTCAATATTATGATTTGCTTTCCGTAAGCTTTGCTTTCAGCGTTTTTTCTTTTCCTTTTCTCAGAACCTCAAACGAGACCGTATCTCCCGCTTTCGCTTCGGTGTATAAAATCTTCCTCAAATCAGAAGTCGCTTCAATGCTTTTACCGTTCATTTTCACAATGACGTCACCGGCTTTCATTCCTGCGTCAGCAGCCGGCGATCCAGGCGAGACTTTGTCGACGTACACGCCTTTATTCAGCTGGTCGCCAAAGAGGCCGAGCGTATTTTGCTGGTATTGCTCAGGAACCTGCTGCATATCGATCATTTGAACGCCTAAAAACGGCCGTACGACTTTTCCTTTGTCCAGCAGCTGATCGACGATCGGCTCAACGTCATTGCTCGGAATGGCAAAACCAAGCGATTCAACGCCGGTTTGGCTGATCTTTAAGCTGTTGATGCCGATGACCTGCCCGCTGCTGTTGATCAAAGGTCCGCCGCTGTTCCCCGGATTAATCGCGGCATCTGTCTGAAGGACATTCATATCCCACTTCCCTTCAGACGTCGACACTTCGATCGTCCGGTTGACGCCGCTGATGATTCCTTCTGTAACCGTTCGCGAAAATTGCAGGCCGAGAGGATTCCCGATCGCGATTACTTTTTCGCCGGCGCGCAATTTTGAGGAATCTCCGAAACTTGCAACCTTATCAATCCCTTTGCTGCTAATCTCCAAAACAGCCAAGTCTGTTAAGGCATCGCTGCCGATGATTTTCGCATCCGTCGTTTTCCCGTTGTATAAAGAGATGGTCACCTTTGTGGCCCCTTCAACAACATGGTTGTTCGTGATGATGTAAGCTTTTTTTCCGTCTTTTTTAAAGATGACGCCTGATCCTGTTCCGCTTTCTTCCACGTCATCATCTGAAAAACCGAAGCTCGTTTGAATATTGGAAACCCCGACGATCGTCGACTCCAAATCCTCAACCATATCCGGAACATTATCGGCATCTGTCACGGGCTTTGTCGAAAAATTTTGCGATTGTTTCGGTTCCGTCTGGCTTTCGTTGACGGCATCGTTATGTTTATCGACCGGCAGATACGGCGAAATGCCGAGGACGAGGCCGCCCCCGATGATGCCTCCCAAAATCGGGCTCAGCCATGAAGCCTTGCGCCGCTTTTCTTTTGCCGTTCTTGTTTCCTTTGCGTTTTCCAATGCTGCCGCCGTTTCTTTATACATATTATCTGACTGTTCATCTGTATCCTGTTTCATAATCAGCTCGGGCTTCTTTATCGGCTGCTCCGGTTCTTGCGCTTCGGAACTTGCCGTTTGCGGTATTTTCGCCTCTTCTTGCAATGGCTGTTCATTTTCTCTTTTGCGTTCGTCATCGCGTCTAACATCCATAAGCGTACACTTCCTTTGTTTTTCTTATCTTCAACTACCCGAAAATGGCAGAAAGCTTTAACACGCGCAAAAAAGAGACACCCGGCCTTATATTTTCACAATTACAATTTTCCTTTCTTCCCTTATCAGCATCCTAGCCAAACATTGTGGGATAAAAATGAAAAGAATATGTGAAATTATGAAAATCGACCAGACTTATGTTAAAACTAGTATAATGACGTAGAAAGGATGTGAACCCCTTGTCATACACCATTTATCTAGTTGAAGATGAAGAGAATTTAAATGAACTGCTGACGAAGTATTTAGAGAGTGAAGGCTGGCATGTCACGTCTTTTCTAAACGGTGAAAGCGCCAGACAGCACATCGGCCAGTCACCTCATTTATGGATTCTCGATATTATGTTACCAGATATCGACGGCTATGCGCTAATAAAAGAAATAAAAAATGCAGATCCCGACGTCCCGGTCATCTTCATTTCAGCCCGTGATGCGGACATCGACAGAGTGCTCGGTCTTGAACTGGGCAGCAGCGATTATATATCAAAGCCTTTTCTTCCGCGGGAGCTGATCATCCGCGTTCAAAAGCTTCTTAAGCTGATCTATAAAGAAGACGCGCCGGATCATAAAAAAGGGTTGTCCGTTGCCAAGTACCAGGTGTTCGAAAGCTTGAGGGAAGTGTATGAAGATGACAGGAAGATTAGTCTGACGTCAAAGGAATTCGATCTGCTGCTCCTTTTCATGAACAATCAGGGCCGGGCCTTCTCAAGGGAAGATATTCTGACACATGTCTGGGGAGAGGATTACTTCGGAACAGACCGCGTCGTTGACGATCTGGTCAGAAGGCTGCGCAAAAAAATGCCTGATCTGAAAGTAGAAACCATTTACGGATTTGGATACAGGATGTTGAAATCATGAAAAATAAATCGCTCGCCTTCCAAATCTGGACGGTCATCTGCGGAATTCTATTAACCGTTTCGATTTTGCTGATGTTTCTTTTTTCTAACACATTACGCAACTTTTTTACG
>NZ_JBALMR010000119.1:0-17238 GCF_036963165.1 Bacillus sp. JJ675
GCATTTTCCAAACAGAAGAGGGCGATCATCTTTTGATTGTCATCCACCACCTTGTCGTTGACGGGGTGTCGTGGAGAATCCTGTTCGAAGACTTTGAAACATTGTACCATCAGGCATTAAAAGGCGAACCGCTCGACATCGGATACAAAACGGATTCCTATCAAGAATTCGCACGCCAATTAAAGGCGTACGCCAAGAGCCGCAAATTATTGAACGAGGCGGAGTATTGGCGCGGTATTGCACAGGCTGAAAGTCCATTCATTCCGCAAATCAAATCATTAAAAAGGGATACATTTGAGAACAGCACGACATTAAGCATCACGCTCGACAAAGAGACGACTTCGGCTCTACTAAGAAAAACAAACAGAGCCTACAACACGGAAATCAACGACATTTTATTAACCGCATTAATAGCCGGAGTCAGAGAAATGACCGGCGAAAATAAACTGAAAGTCATGATGGAAGGCCACGGCAGGGAAAGCATCCTTGACGGCGTTGACATCAGCCGGACGGTCGGCTGGTTTACGACGCTGTACCCGGTATTTATTGATTTGGGCAAAGAAACGGATATCTCCCAAAATATCAAAATGGTCAAAGAGACTTTGAGAAAAATACCGAATAAAGGAATGGGCTACGGGGTATTAAAATATGCGGCTCAAGACCCTGATTTAATCAATGAAGAGAAAGCGCAGATTTCATTCAACTATTTAGGCGAAATAGATGCTGACATTAACCGCGGCGAATTTTCAGGATCGGACTTACCTGAGGGTGAAAGCATCGGAGGAAAAATTGCTAGGGGCCGCTCAATCGAAATCAATTCCATCATCATGAATCATAAGTTAACGATACAAACGACCTTTAATGAATTAGAATACACGAAAGAAACGATCAGCCGGCTGAATGAAAATTATAAAGAAAGCCTTGAAAAAATCATCAGCCATTGCGCAAGTCAAACGGAAAGCGAACGCACGCCGTTTGACTATGGAGATACGAACATCAGCTTAGATGAACTGGAAGAAATAAAAGGAAAATACGGAGAAGCCAAAATTGAGAAGATCTATCCGCTGGCCAATATGCAAAAGGGAATGCTGTTTCATGCCATTGAGGATCACACATCAAGCGCATATTTTCAGCAGACGGTTATGCACATTGAAGGATATGTTGACCCGGATATTTTGGAGAAAAGCTTCAATGAGATCGTGAAGCGTCACGAAATATTGAGAGCCTCATTTGAATACGAAATCGTTGAGGACCCAAGGCAGGTCATTATCGAAGATCGGAAAATCGATTTTTACTATTGCGATATCGAAAAGAGCAGCCCTGCTCACAAGGATCGATTAATTGAAAGATACATTGCAGAAGACCGGGAAAAAGGCTTCGATTTAAGCAAGGATATGCTGATAAGGGTTTATTTGATCAAAACAGCCGGCGAATCATATCAACTGGTATGGAGCCACCATCACATCCTGCTGGATGGCTGGTGCCTCGGCATCATTCTGGGCGAGCTGTTTACCGTCTATGAAAAAATGATAAAAGGAGAAGCACATCGATTAAAAGAACCGAAGCCGTACAGCGACTATATTAAATGGCTGGAAAAACAAGACAAAGAGGAAGCGCGTCAATATTGGAGCACATATTTAGAAGGGTATGAAGAACAAGCGCAAATTCCTGCATGTAAGAACGGCAAAAAGAATGGACGGTATGACAGGCAAGAAAAGGTTATCAGCTTTTCAAAACAGCTTACACATCAAATCAAGGAATTTGCCGGCAGCAACAGCGTAACGTTCCATACGGTGCTTCAGACCATTTGGGGCCTTGTATTGGCGAAGTATAACAATATAGAAGATGTGGTGTTTGGAACGGTCGTTTCGGGAAGGGAAGCAAAAGTAGACGGAATCGAAGACATGATCGGCCTGTTTATCAATACCATCCCGACAAGAATCAGATTTGAAAAAAACAAGGGCATCAATGACATCTTAAAAACGGTTCAGGCCGAAGCGATCGAAAGCAATCGCTACAACTATATGAATCTCGCTGAAGTACAGGCATTGAGCGGTTTAAAAAAGGATCTGATCGATCATATTCTTGTGTTTGAAAATTATGAAGTTGACGAGCAGCTCCTGGAACAGAACCAGACGGAAACAGGCTTTAAAGTGAAAGGGATAAGCGCCGCAGAACAAAGCAATTACAGCTTTAGCATGTCGGCAACTCCGGGTGAACAGCTGACGCTGGTCTTAACATATGACGGTAATGTCTACGACGAAGAAATCATCGGCAATATCGAAAGCCACATCAAAAGAGCCGTTGAGCAAGTGGTGACGAATGAAAATCGGAAGATAAGCGAAATCGACATTCTCCCGGAAAAAGAAAGAAAAAGGATATTGTATGATTTCAACGATACGGCAGCTCATTATCCAAAAAATAAAACGATCCATCAGCTGTTTGAAGAGCAGGCGGAACGGACGCCTGAAAATATCGCGCTTGTTTTTGAAGAGCAAATGCTGACATACCGGGAGCTCAATGTAAAATCAAACAGGTTAGCGAAGATGTTAAGGGAAAAAGGCGTAAAACCTAATATGATCGTCGGTGTAATGGCGGAACGGTCAATGGAAATGATCATCGGCATGATTGCGGTGCTGAAATCCGGGGGAGCATACTTGCCGATCGATCCGGAATATCCGGAAGACCGGATCAAGTACATGCTGGAGGACAGCGGGATTCACATCCTGCTGAAAAAGGCGGATAAGCAAATAAACGTTGATTTCACCTGTATCGACATGAATAAAGATGTGCTGACAGATGACAGCGGCACAGAGAATTTGCAGCATGCCGCCGGCTCTGCCGATATGGCCTATATCATCTATACGTCGGGATCGACCGGAAAACCGAAAGGCGTTATGGTCAATCATCAATCGATTGTAAACACGTTGTGCTGGAGAAAACAAGCGTATGGCTACAGTCCAGCCGATACGACGCTGCAAGTCCCGTCCTTTTCATTTGACAGCTCTGTAGAAGATATTTTCACCTCGCTTCTTTCAGGGGCAACGCTCGTATTAATAAAAGATCTGAAAGTGAATGTCAATGAATTGATCAGCGTGCTGCGGACTCATAAAGTGACAAATTTTCTGGCCGTCCCGAGCTTTTATCAAAACGTGTTAAATACGATTGAGCATCCTTTGAACGATTTAAGGTTTGTCACGATTGCCGGGGAAGGCTTTAATGAACACCTGGTGCAGAAGCATTTTGAAAAGCTTCCGCACGTTCGATTATTTAATGAATACGGACCAACGGAAAACAGCGTTTGTTCGACATGGAGCGAATTGCGTAAAGGTGACCGAAAGGTTCTGATTGGAAGGCCGATCAGCAATCACAAAGTTTATATTCTGGATGCCGAACAGCGGGTGATGCCGCTCGGGGCTTCAGGCGAACTTTGTGTAAGCGGGGAAGGCCTGGCCCGCGGGTATTTAAACAACCCGGACCTTACCGCCGAAATGTTTGTGTCAAATCCGTTTATTCCGGGGGAAAGAATGTACCGCACAGGGGATCTCGCAAGACTTCTGCCGGACGGGAACATCGAATATTTAGGAAGAATCGATCATCAAGTCAAAATACGCGGTTTCAGAATCGAGCTTGGGGAAATCGAAAATCAATTGCTCAAATATGAAGGCATTGACAGAGCGGCAGTCATTGCCAGAGAGTCTCAAGACGGCAGCAAATATCTTTGCGCGTACATCACGTTAGAAAAAACTGCGGGCATATCAGACATCAGAAAATATTTGCTGAAAGAACTTCCGGACTACATGGTTCCGCAATACTTTGTCAAGCTTGACCGGCTGCCGCTTACGGCAAACGGGAAAATCGACCGAAAAGCGCTCCCGGAACCGGACGGCTATGTCAGCTCGCCAGCGGAGTATGAAGCGCCTCGAAATGCAGCGGAAGAAAAGCTTGTTTCGATTTGGAAGGAAGTTTTAGGAATCGATAAAATCGGAATCAGCCATAACTTCTTCGAGATTGGCGGACATTCTCTCAAAGCCGCGGCTTTAGCTGCAAAAATGCATAAAGAACTGAATGTTGAAGTCCCTTTGCGGCAAATATTCGAAACCCCGACGATAAAGGATTTAGGCGAATTTATCGAATCGACAAAAGAAAGCCCGTATGCATCGATTGCGAAAGCGGAAGAAAAAGAACATTACACATTGTCATCTGCGCAGAGAAGGCTCTTTATCCTCGACCAAATCGAAGGCGGCGGCATCTCTTATAACATGCCTTTCGTCATGAAAATTGAAGGACGTTTTGATGTGCAGCGGCTGGAGGGGGCTTTCCGGCAGCTGATTCAAAGACACGAGGCTTTCAGGACATCGATTTTTATGGCTGACGGTGAACCTGTGCAGAAGATCGAAAAAGAAGTCGATTTTAACGTAAAGTACGGCCGGTTGGGAACAGAACGTCTCGAAGAGAAAATCAAAGCGTTTATCAGGCCGTTCGATCTGGCAAAGGCCCCGCTTTTAAGAGCGGAAGTATTAAAAGTGAACGATGAAGAGCATATTATGATGCTCGATATGCATCATATCATTTCTGACGGTGTATCGATGGCCATTTTTACAAAAGAGCTGGCCGAGTTGTATGAGGGAAAATCATTGCCGCCATTATCGATTCAGTATAAAGACTTTTCCGAGTGGCAGAAGCAATTCTTCCAAAAAGAAGAAATGAAACGGCAGGAAGAATACTGGCTTAATGTCTTTAAAGACGATGTCCCGGTTCTGAATTTGCCGACCGATTATAAAAGGCCGCAAAATCGCCAATTTGAAGGGGATATCCTTCAGTTTGAAATCGACGGCGAAACAACCGGCAAGCTGAGGAGGCTGGCGAAAGAATACGGCGTTACAATGTATATGCTGCTTTTGGCCGGCTACACAACATTGCTTTCAAAGTATACCGGCCAGGAAGATATTGTCGTTGGTTCGCCGATAGCGGGAAGATACCACAGCGATATGAAGCAAGTGATCGGAATGTTTCTCAATACGCTTGCCATGAGGAACTATCCAAAAGGCGGCATGAAATTTGCTGATTATTTACAAGAAGTCAAGGAGACGGCGCTGAAAGCATATGAAAATCAGGACTATCAATTTGACGAACTGGTCGAGAAGCTCAATGTCAAACGGGATATGAGCAGAAATGCGCTGTTTGATACGATGCTTGTTCTGCAAAACTTTGACAGCGATGAATTTGCGATTCAAGGGCTCAAGTTTAAACCGATCAAAACGGACATGCATATATCAAAATTTGATTTGACGCTGACAGCGGCCGAAACAGACGAAAATATTCAATGCGTCCTCAACTACTGCACAAAGCTGTTTCAGCGGGCGACCATTGAAAGAATGGCACGGCATTTTTCCAATATTTTAAAAGCTCTAGCAAACGATCCTGAGATTCGGCTACATGACGTCGATATGCTGTCACAGGATGAAACGAATCGGCTTTTATATAAATGCAACGGGAAACAGGCCAATTATCCAAAGGATAGGACGATCAGCGAGCTGTTTGAAAAACAGGCGGAGAAAACACCTGACAAAACCGCGGTGGTATTTGAGGACCAAAAGCTGACGTACCGGGAACTGAACGAAAAATCAAATCAGCTGGCAAGGCTGCTGAGAGAAAAAGGAGCAGATGCAGACGTCGCAGTCGGCATCATGGTTGAACCGTCGCTTGAGATGATCATTTCCATTCTGGCTGTACTGAAATCCGGAGCTGCATTTCTGCCGATCGATACGGAGCAGATTACCAAAAGAACAAATGACATTCTGAGTGACAGCGGGGCGGACATATTGCTTGTCAAAGGCTCCGTCAAGGAAAACGTCGTCTTTAACGGAGACATCGTCAATGTAGATGACGGCGCGGCATATGCAAATGCTTCGTCAAACTTGTCTGCGTGCACCGCGGCTGACAGCTGCGCTTATATCATTTACACATCAGGCTCCACCGGAAAACCGAAAGGGGTACTGGCAAAGCATTACAATGCGGTGAACTATACAGCGTGGTTTATAAAGGAAGCGGCTCTGAAGGAAAACGATAAAGCGATGCTGGTGTCTTCCTATGCGTTTGATCTGGGCTATACAAGCATATTCTCATCCCTTTTAAGCGGAAGCGAACTGCATATCGCGCGGAAAGAGCTCTATACAAACGCACATCGGGCCTTGACGTATATTAAAGAAAATGAAATCACCTATATGAAGCTGACACCGTCGCTATTTAACATTTTGGTCAATGATCCCGGCTTTTCCGCCGAAAATGCATTAGACAAGCTCAGGCTTGTTGTCTTGGGCGGAGAGATGATCAACACGAAAGACGTAGAAACTTATTTAAAGCAATATCCGAATCACATGATCATGAACCATTACGGACCTACTGAAACGACAATCGGCTCGGTTTTTCAAATGATCGATTCAAAACGCCTTCATTCCTTCAAAGAACGTCCGGTCATCGGCGCTCCGATTCATAATACGAAGGTATATATACTGGATCAAAACATGAAGCCCGTTCCGGAAGGCGTATTTGGGGAATTGTGCATCGCGGGAGACGGAGTGACAGGCGGTTATCTAAACAGGCCTGATTTGACGGCAGAAAAATTCGTTGAAAATCCGTTTTCGCCAAATGAACGAATGTACCGGACGGGAGATTTCGCCAGACGGTTAAGCGACGGCAGCATCGAGCTTTCTGGCCGGATGGACAGCCAAGTAAAGATCAGGGGTTACAGAATCGAAACGGAAGAAATCAAAAATACATTGTTGAAACACGAACAGATAAAAGAAACCCAAATCGCTGTCAAAGAGGATCAGAACGGCGTCAGACAGCTTTGCGCATATGTGATGTCAGACGTGAACATGACGTTCGAAGACGTAAGAACTTATCTAAAGGGTGAACTCCCTGACTACATGATTCCGTCATGTATTGTCCAGGTTGATAACATGCCGCTGACAGCCAACGGAAAAATTGATACAGCCGCATTGCCCGAGCCAAAGATGAGCCAAGAAGCTGCGTTTGAAGCGCCGCGAAACGCTGCGGAAGAAACGATGGTCAAGGTCTGGCAAGAAGTTCTGGGGGTTGAAAAGATAGGAATCACCCATAACTTCTTTGCGCTGGGCGGAGACTCCATTAAAGCGCTGCAGATTATTTCGAGATTATCAAGAGAAGGCATTGGGCTTGACATGAAGGATTTATTTGCCAATCCGGAAATCAAGTTTTTAAGCAAATATGCCAAGGCCGAAACAGATAAAACGGCATCCTATGAAGCGGTTGAGGGAGAGGTTCTGTTAACGCCGATTCAGCAGGAATTCTTCGCGCAGAACAAACAAGGCAGAAACCATTATAATCATGCGGTGATGCTGTTTAGAAAAAGCGGATTTAACGCGAGGCTGGTCAAACAGGTATTTGAAGAATTAGTAAAGCACCACGATGCTCTCAGAATGATATTTAAAGAAGAAAACGGGAAGGTCGTTCAGTTTAACCGGGGAGCGGACAGCCATCAGTTTGATTTATGCGTATATGACGTCTCACAAGAAAAAGACCAGCGCCAAAAGGTTTATCAATTGGCAACGGAGATCCAGCAAAGCATCGATATCGAAAAGGGCCCTTTGGTGAAAACGGCGATCTTTAATACGGATGAAGGAGATCACCTTTTGATCGTGATCCATCACCTCGTCATCGATGGAATATCCTGGAGGATATTGTTTGAAGACCTGGCGCTTGGGTACAGCCGATTAGAAGCCGGAAAAACAATAGAATTCTATCCGAAAACGGCTTCTTACCAAGAATTTGCACAGAAAATTGCAGACTATTCAAGAACGGAAAAGCTGCTGAAGGAAAAGGACTACTGGTGTCAAGCCTTAAGTGAAAACATCGGGTTCCTGGAAATGAAGGAAGCAGCCGGCGTATTCAAATATGAAGACAGCCGCACGTTAAATACAGAACTCGGTGAAGAAGACACAAGGCAGCTGCTGAGGGAAACAAACCAAGCTTATCATACCGAAATCAACGATCTTTTGATCACGGCGCTTCTCGTAGCTGCAAGGGATGTAACAGGCCATACAAGCTTGAGAATCAGCATGGAAGGACACGGAAGGGAAAAGGCAATAGGCGGCATCGACGTCAGCCGCACGATCGGGTGGTTTACGTCCAAGTATCCGGTATTCATCGATTTGGGAGAGGAAAAAGGCATCTCATCCAATATTAAAATAGTCAAAGAAACGTTGAGAAAAGTACCAAACAAAGGAATAGGATACGGGATATTAAAATATACCGCAAAGGACGCAGATCTCATAAAAGGCGCAAACACCCCGATTTTATTTAATTATTTGGGACAGCTTGATGAAGACATCAACAGCAAAGAATTTACTTCATCATGGCTTTCGCCGGGAGAATCGATAGGAAACGGCATCACGAGAGAAAATCCGATGGAAATAAACGCGCTTGTGTTTAATGGACGGTTGACCATTCAAACGACATACAACGCGAAAGTATTCGATGAAGACACCGTCAGCACCTTTGCAGAAGCATATAAAACAGCTCTTAAAACCATCATCAGCCACTGCGCAGCCAAAGAAGAGCCGGAAAAAACGCCATCCGATTACGGCGACAAGTCCATCAGCTTGCATCAGCTTGAGGAGATCAAACGGAAATATAAGGGGATGGAAATCGAAAAAATATATCCGCTCGCCAACATGCAAAAAGGCATGCTGTTCCACACGCTTGAAGACAAGGAATCGAAAGCGTATTTTGAACAAATGGCCATCGATATGAAGGGATATATTGATGAAAGGCTGTTTGAAGAAAGCTTCAATGCTATCATGAATCGGCACGAAATACTAAGGGCTTCGGTTGAGTACGACATCACGGAAGAACCGAGGAACGTGATCATTAAGGACAGAAAGATAAACCTTCTGTATCTTGATATAAGACATCAAAGCCCGGATAAACAAGAGCTCACAGTTGAACAGTACCTCAAGGCAGACAGGGAAAAAGGTTTTCATTTAAGCAAAGAAACATTGATCAGAGCGGCGCTTGTGAGAACCGCAGATGACGCCTATACGTTCATCTGGACAAACCACCACATCCTTCTGGATGGCTGGTGCAGGGGAATTATTTTGGGAGAGCTGTTCCACATCTATCATAAGAAAGCAGCCGGTCAAGAGATTCAGCTTGAAGACGGAAGACCGTACAGCGATTATATGAAGTGGCTCGAAGAACAGGATAAAGAAGCAGGAAGAGCGTATTGGAAGCATTACTTATCGGGATTCGCCGAAAAATCGCACATTTCGGTTTTAGGAAGCCCAACCGGAAACGGAGAATATCAAAGAAAGGAAACCGCTGCTGAATTCCCGGCAGAATTGACCCGACGAATTACAGAACTCGCCAATCGGAACAGCGTGACGGTCCATACGGTATTGCAGAGCGCTTGGGGGATTATGCTGGCAAGATACAACCAAACCGAAGACGTCGTGTTCGGTACCGTCATCTCGGGAAGGGATGCCCAAGTAGACGGTATAGAGAAAATGGTCGGGCTTTTCATCAATACGATACCGACCAGGATCAGAGCCGGCAGAAATCAAAGCTTTAGGGATGTGGTAACGAAAGTTCAGGCAGATGCTTTAGAAAGCGGCAAATACAATTACATGAATCTGTCGGAAGTACAGTCGCAGAGCGAGTTAAAAAGAGATCTCTTGGACCATGTGATGATTTTCGAAAATTATGCAATTGACCAGAGCGCCTTTGAGCCTGATGAAAAAACGGATTTTGTTTATAAAGAAATTCATGCTGAAGAACAAACGAATTACGGATTTAATATCGTGGCAATTCCAGGCGAACGGTTAGCCGTCAAATTCACGTATGACGGAAATGTTTATCATGACCAAGTCATCAACAGCATGAAAAAACACCTTCAGCATGTGCTCGAGCAGGTTGTTAAAAATGAAGATCAAACGATAAGCGAAATCAAGCTCCTTTCGGAAGAAGAACGAAATATGCTGTTGTACCGGTTTAATGATACAAAGGCGGATTATCCGAAAGACAAGACGATTCATCAGTTATTTGAAGAACAGGCCGAAAAGACCCCCGAGCTGACAGCCGTTGTGTTTGGAGATGACAAGCTGACATATCGGGAGCTGAATGAAAAATCAAATCAGCTCGCAAGATATCTCAGGGAAAAAGGGGTGGGACCAGATACAATCGTTGCCATCATGGCAGAACGTTCCCTGGAAATGATGGTTGGAATCATGGGGATTTTGAAGTCCGGAGGAGCCTATTTGCCGATTGATCCCGAATATCCGAAGGAGCGAATCGAGTATATGCTTGACGACAGCGGAGCGGAAATTATCCTTGTGGACAAAAAGACGGGCGCCATCGGGCAACGCCAGGAAGCCGTATATCTGGACGGCGGCTTCGATAGCTTATCCGCCGAGCGGCTGGAACCGGCCGGTGATCCCGACAGTCTCGCGTATATCATCTATACGTCAGGCTCGACAGGAAAACCGAAAGGGACGATGATCAGGCAAAGAGGACTGGTGAATTATATCACATGGGCTGACCAAGTTTATGTTCAAGGCGAAAAGCTTGATTTTGCCCTCTATTCATCAGTTGCTTTCGATCTGACGGTGACATCCATATTTACGCCGTTAATTTCAGGCAATAAAGTGATTGTCTATCAGCATAGCGATGACGGGGAACCGGTCATCAGAAAAGTGTTCAAGGACAAGAAAGCCGGGATCGTCAAATTGACGCCGTCGCATTTAAGCCTTGTCAGAGACTTGGACGGAAGCGGATCAAGCATAAAGCGGCTGATCGTAGGAGGGGAAGATTTAAAATCCGAGCTGGCAAAAGAAATCTCTGGAAGGTTCCAATCAAAGATTGAGATTTATAATGAGTACGGGCCAACAGAAACGGTTGTCGGCTGCATGATTTACCAATATGATGCCGAACGGGACCGCCATGTTTCAGTTCCTATCGGCAAGCCGGGCCGGAATGTCCAGCTTTACATTTTGGATGATCAACAAGAAGTTCAGCCGATCGGTATCGCCGGAGAGCTGTATATTAGCGGAGACGGAGTGGCGAAAGGCTATCTGAACAAGCCGGAGCTGACGGCTGAAAGGTTCCTGCCGAACCCGTTTTTGCCCGGTGAAAGGATGTACCGGACGGGAGATCTCGCAAGGCTTCGGCCGGATGGGAATATCGAGTTTTTGGGACGGATCGACCACCAGGTGAAAATCCGCGGGTATCGCATCGAGCTTGGAGAAATAGAGAACCGATTATTACGGCATAAGGATATAAAGGAAACGGCTGTTGCCGCAAAAACGGATCGCAGCGGCATTCAGTACCTTTGCGCATACATCGTTTTGGAAAAAGGCAGAACAGAAATCAGCCAGGCGGAAATAAAAGAGTTTTTGTCAAAAGAGCTTCCGGATTACATGGTTCCGTCGTATTTGCTGACGCTTGATACATTGCCGCTCACGCCAAACGGAAAAGTCGATTTGAAGGCACTTCCTGAGCCTGACCGAAATGCAGCAGCGGAAACGGATTACGTGCCTCCGGCAAGCGAGCTTGAAGAAAAAATTGCTGCCGTATGGGAAGGCATCTTAAACATCAAACCGATCAGCATAAGCGCCAACCTATTCGATATCGGGGCAAACTCTTTACACGTCATGTCATTTGTGTCAAGACTCTATACAGAGCTGGGCTTTAGAGTTCCGTTTAAGGACATTTTTGCGAAGCCGACGATCCAAAAACTAGCGGACTTCTTAAAAAATGCGCAGCAATTGTTAAAAGACTATACAGATGATTGCATACAGCTGAGCAGCACGGCAGAAAACAGCAAAACGTTGTTCTGCTTTCCGCCGGCGGCTTCTATGGGGATTGCCTACATGGGCCTGGCCGAGCATTTGGATCAGTATTCCGTATACAGCTTCAACTTCATTCAATCTGAAAACCGGATTGAAAAATACGTGAACATCATCAGAAATATTCAGGCGGATGGGCCATACACGCTCATAGGATATTCGTCGGGAGGCGTGCTCGCATTTGATGTGGCAAAAGAATTGAACCGCCGAGGATATGAAGTGGAAGATCTGATTATCATCGATTCAAGATACCGTACAGAAGCGGAGAAAGATCAGTTCACAGAGGAGGAATACAGGAAGGAGATCTATAAAACATTTGATCTTGAGAAATATAAGGATTTAGAAAAGCTCATGAGCGACTATTTGGTTGAATTAATTATGAAGTCTTATGTATATGTCCAGAACACGATCACGTCCGGTACAATTGACGGTGATATAAGCTATATCAAGTCAGTGAAAGAACCTCGGAATGACGATTTCATGATGTGGAAAAACGCCACGGAAAAAGCGTTTACAGTGATCCAAGGCGCTGGGGAACATATGCAAATGATTTCTAAATCCCATCCTGACATTCTCGAACAAAACGCTAAATTGATTCATGGAATCGTCAATAAGACTGTAAGAATTTAAGCGGAAAAGGCATCCTGCTGAAAAGGGATGCCTTTTTTGTGCATTCACGAAGAATTCGGCTCTCTGCTATAATGAAAAGCAAAGAAAAGAGAGGAAACATAGCAAAAAACAAGCAGCACTGGGATTACATCTATAAAAAGGGGATATACATATAGATGGATTTAAAAGAATAAAAACATAAAGCAGGTGAAGCGATGGAACCCATTCGAGTGCTCATAGCCGATGATGAAAAAGAAATCAGAGATTTATTGAAAACATATTTAGAAAGAGAGTGGTATGAGGTAGATGCGGCAGCTGATGGAGAGGAAGCTCTTCGATTATTTGAACAAAACCATTATCACCTGATCGTATTGGATTTGATGATGCCGAAAATCGACGGCATGGAGGTCTGCCGAAGAATAAGGAGTCATACGAATGTTCCGATACTGATGCTGACGGCAAAGGATCTTGAAGGCGATAAGATTTTAGGATTGTCGATGGGAGCTGATGATTATATTACAAAGCCTTTCAGCATAAACGAAGTGCTTGCGCGAATCAAAGCCCTGCTGAGGCGGTTTTTAATACTGGGCAGCAGCGAGTCCCGCACTGATGAAAAGTCGCTCATGGCATTCAAAGGATTAACCATCGATCTGAAAACATATTCCGTCACGGCAGGGGGGCGCGAAATCGTTTTGACAGCGAAGGAATTCGAACTGCTGAAGTTTTTCGCCTCAAATCCCGGCCAGGTATTTACGAAGACGCAGCTGTTTCGGAACGTATGGGGCGATCAATACATAGAAGACGATAATACCGTGATGGTTCACATCAGGAAGCTCAGAAAAAAAATAGAGGCCGATCCGTCGAATCCGCAATTTATTCAGACTGTGTGGGGAATCGGTTATAAGTTTGCAGGTGAGAAAAATGCTCAATGATCATAAGCTGCCGCTGTTTATCCTCCAATTTGCAGCGATTGCCGGGCTTTTATTCATCAATATGAATACCGGTTCTTTAGGCGTATTCAGTATCATGCTGTACGTTTTGCTGCTTGGAACAACGGCTGTTCTTTTTCTTTCAAGGCTTCGCTTTAACAAGCATCTGGAGCTGATGGATACCGAGCTGAAACGCGTGGCAGGCGGGAATTTAAGAAGAAGATTGCTTGCGAATGACGACCCTTTATTCAATGAAATCATTTTTTCGATTAATGAATTGATTGAACAGCTTGAAAAGGTCCAAATCGACGCCGCACAATCGGAAATGGCGAGAAAGAGGCTATTGTCCAATATATCCCATGATATCAGGACGCCGCTTACATCTATCATCGGCTATATTGATGCTTTAAAAGACGGAGTCGCATCTTCAGAAAAAGAAAAACAGGAATACCTCAACATTCTTTCTAAAAAATCCAGCAGCTTGAAGCAATTGATCGATGAAATCTTTAACATGGCAAAGCTTGATGCGAATGAAATTCCGCTGAATATAGAGTCTTTTGATCTGGCTGAACTTGTCCGTGAGACGCTGATTAACTTTTTGCCTGAACTCAAAAAGCATGATATTGAATTAAATGTTCACATACCTGAAAAAAAATGTTTCATCATGGCGGACCGGCTGAGTCTGATCCGCGTCATCGAGAACCTGGTGAAAAACGGAGTTCATTACGGAAAAGCAGGAAAGATATTGGGAATCGAGCTGAGGGAAACTGATCGTGAATATCAGCTTCTCGTCTGGGACAAGGGACCGGGCATTCCGGAACATGATATTGAAAACGTGTTCGAAAGAATGTATCGAAGAGATCGGTCGAGAAAGCTGGGTGAAGGCAGCGGCTTGGGACTTGCCATTGCGAAATCCCTTGTTGAAAAAAACCGCGGAACCATTTGGGCGGAAAGCACCCCTTGGGAAAAGACGACTTTTGGTTTTTCGCTTCCTAAACAAAACCATCTTCATTTATTTAAGAAATAATTAAGAAATGATTAAGAAGGAATTAAATCCTTCTGTTTAAGATGTAGCTATAAGGTTAGTGAAAGCGAGTGAACCTAATTGAGCACAATCATAAAAACGACGAATCTCACAAAAATGTACGGGACGCAGAAATCTGTAGATCACCTTAACATTCACGTAAAGCAAGGAGATATATACGGTTTCTTAGGACGAAACGGAGCCGGCAAGACGACGACGATCAGAATGCTGCTCGGATTGATCAAACCGACCCATGGCCAGATTGAGATTTTTGGAGAACACTTCTTCAAAAATAAAAAGGAAATTTTAAGGAGGATCGGTTCCATTGTAGAGGTCCCCGGTTTTTATGCAAATCTGACCGCGAGAGAAAACCTTTTGATTAACGCGAAAATCATAGGCATTCACAAAAAAAATGCGATCGATGAAGTGCTCGAAATCGTGGGCCTTCAAAATGAAACGAAAAAGCTTGTCGGCAAGTATTCCCTGGGAATGAAACAAAGATTGGGGATTGCGAGAGCTCTGCTTCATTATCCGGAGCTGTTGATTTTGGATGAACCGACAAACGGCCTGGACCCTATCGGCATCAAGGAAATGAGAAGACTCATCCGTTCTCTGGCCAGAGAACGAAATATCACGATCTTTATATCAAGCCACATTTTGTCTGAAATCGAACAGCTCGTCGATCATGTCGGGATCATTCATGAAGGAAGGCTGCTTGAAGAACTTCCGTTTGACCATCTTAGGGAAAGAAACCGTAAATATCTCGAGTTCCAATTATCCGATCAAAACAAAGCGGCCGTTCTGATGGAACAGCATTTTGACATTCACGATTATGAAGCCGGCCAGGACGGAATTATCCGCGTATATTCCCACCTGGGGCAACAGGGGAGGCTTAACAAAATGTTTGTTGAAAACGGCATTGACGTATTAAAGATTACGATGAGCGAAGACAGTCTCGAGGACTATTTCGTGAAATTGATAGGGGGCGGGACGATTGGTTAATTTGTTATATACGGAACTGTTGAAGCTTAAACGTTCGCAGATGTTTTTAGTCAGCATCTTGGGAGCTGCAGCCGCCCCTTTTATCTGTTTTATATCATCTTTAGCCAAGAAAGCGAAATACCCTGACGTGCCGATCCGGTTCAGCGATACTTTTTCCGATACGAATCTGTATATTATATTGTTGATCGGCGTTCCCTTATATGGGGTGATTACGTCGTATTTATTCAACAGGGAGTATGCCGAAAGCACGCTGAAAAATTTGTTGACCATTCCCGTTTCAAGAATCAGTCTGATTATCAGCAAATTGCTTTTGCTCCTGATCTGGATCATGATGCTGACGTTAATCGCTTGGGTGCTCACCTTTTTATTCGGCCTGATCGGACAATTTGAAGCCTTGAGTTCAGGTGTTTTGATGGAAGGGTTTAAACAATTTTTCATAGGCGGGATGCTTCTCTTTTTCTTGGTCACTCCAATTATTTTTGTCACGCTTCTGTTTAAGAATTACGTCCCGACGATTATCTTTACAATCATTATTACAATGGTGAGCATAATGGTTTATGGCACGGAATACAGCGCTCTATTCCCCTGGTCTGCGGTATGGGTGATAGCTTCAGATACGTTCTTCCCCGAATATCCGCCGGAATATTCTTTTATGAGCGTTGCCGCTGCAACGGTTCTTGGATTAGTCGCAACAATTGCTTATTTTAAAAAAATCGATATTCATTGATCCCTTGTTGAGGAATTTGCAGGTAAGCTGCAAATTTCCCTCACACCCGGATCTACATATTGACCGAATGTTACCTGCGCTGCTTTAAAAGGAGAGAATAGCCTTTTTCGGGGTTTTTATGTAATATTTTTCAATAAAAGTATGAAAAAGGAGATGTTAGGATGTTTTTTTCGGAGTTAAATATTGACGCTTTTCGCGCCATTAATAATTTGGGGAAAGAGTATTCGATGTTCAATCCGGCCGTTTATTTTCTGGCCGAATATATGATGTATTTTCTAGCGCTGGGTTTGTTAGTATATTGGTTTACCAGAACAACAAAAAACAGATTGATGGTCATTTATGCAGTGATCTCCTTCGCGTTTGCTGAAGTTCTCGGAAAAATCGCAGGCTCGCTTTATTCCAACTATCAGCCTTTTGCAGAACTTCCCCATGTCAATAAGCTGATCGAGCATGAAATTGATAATTCGTTTCCGAGCGACCATACGATTTTATTTTTTTCAATCGGATTTTTATTCTTCCTGTTTCACAAAAAAACAGGATGGCTGTGGCTTGTTCTCGCCTTCGCCGTAGGCATTTCCCGCATTTGGTCAGGCGTTCACTATCCATTTGATGTTGCGGTCGGAGCGATCTTGGGAATTTTCTCGGCTCTGTTTGTATTCTTTACAGTGCCAAAACTGTCGTTCATCAACCGGTTGCTCGCCTTGTACGAAAAGTGGGAGCAGCGCATCTTTCCTTCAAAAGGCAAATCAGGCGATAAATCGAAAAACTTTTAACAATAATGGCTTTTCCTTTTTTCAGGGCGGGGGATTCATCTTGTGAATCCTCCGCCTTAGTGTATCCAGGGAGATCTACATATCAGCCGGTTTGCGAATAAAAGAAAAATCGCGAAAACATCCTGCCAAATATGCATGTCCTTCATTTTTCAATGGTTGCGCGTGGCGAATTTGTTTTGAAGAGAGGCGGCAATGTTTTAAAGGGGGAATGGAAGTTCCGGTACAAGAAAGAATACACAAAAAGAGAAAGAGGCTTTTAAGCCTCTTTCTCTCAGGCTGTCGAGAAAAT
>NZ_JBALMR010000120.1:0-14684 GCF_036963165.1 Bacillus sp. JJ675
ACTTTTGGGGGTCACTTCAACAGGAGGCCGCTTTTTTTAATAGCAAGCAAAAAAGCTTGGCAGGGCCAAGCTTTCTTTTATGCAGAAAGTCCGTTCACTTTTTTCGCTAAGTTTGATTTGTAACGAGCCGCAGTATTTTTGTGGACAAGACCTTTTTTCGCTGCTTTGTCGATTTTCTTCGCTGCAACGGATAAAGCTGCTTTTGCTTTGTCTGCTTCGTTGTTGCTTACAAGTGTTTCAACTTGTTTGATCGCAGTACGCATTGCAGATTTGATCGTCGCATTGTGTGCGCGGCGCTCATTGTTTGTTTTTGTGCGTTTGATCGCTGATTTAATGTTTGGCAATGTGTTTCACCTCCTAAGAAATAACCTCTGTTCCTTTTTCTATAGGTTAGATCTCCACAATAGAACAAATTGTATTCTATCAAACACACCTTTAGATTGCAATATAAATGTAAAGTATTTTTATTTGAAAGGACGCTTCAGGGAATGTTTGCACTTGCGGCAGGGAACACTAACGACAGTTATGTTTTTGGAGGGAATACAAATATGGAGAAGAAAAAGCTTGACTTGAGCAAATATACCGTTAGAACCGATTTAGCCGTTGAAGCAAAGGATCTGGCGCAAGAAAGGGAAGCGTCTTCCCGGCAACAACTAAAAGGGTTTAAGGTCAAAGAATATGAGCAGGACGGAATCAAAGTCCAGACGATGGATATTGACGAAGAAGGGGCTAAGCTGTCCGGCAAAAAAGCAGGGCGCTATTTAACCTTGGAAACGCAGGGGATCAGGCAGCAGGATTCGGCTCTTCAAGAAAAGGTCATCAATTTGTTTGCAAAGGAGTTTTCCGCTTTTCTTGACTATTTGGGCATTCAGCAGGACGCGAGCTGTTTAATCGTCGGGCTGGGAAACTGGAATGTAACCCCTGATTCCCTCGGACCGCTTGTGACGGAAAGTCTCCTCGTGACAAGGCATCTATTCAAGCTTCAGCCGGAAAACGTGGAGGAAGGCTACCGCCCGGTCAGCGCGCTTTCGCCGGGTGTGATGGGGCTGACGGGGATTGAGACGAGCGATATTATCCAAGGCGTGATCGACCGTTCTAAGCCCGATTTCGTGATTGCGGTCGATGCTCTTGCCTCAAGGGCGATCGACCGCGTCAATTCAACCATTCAAATTTCCGACAGCGGGATTCATCCCGGATCAGGGGTCGGGAATAAACGGAAGGAATTAAGCAAAGAGACGCTCGGCATCCCGGTCATCGCCATCGGCGTTCCGACCGTTGTCGATGCGGTTACGATTACAAGCGATACGATCGATTATATTTTGAAGCATTTCGGAAGAGAGATGAAAGATGACAGCCCGTCCCGATCGCTTGTGCCTGCAGGAATGACCTTCGGAAAACGAAAGGTTTTGACAGAGGAAGACCTCCCGGATGAACAGCAGCGCAAATCGTTTCTCGGAATCGTCGGAAGTCTTGGAGAAGATGAAAAAAAGCAGCTTATTTACGAAGTGCTTGCACCGCTCGGCCATAATTTGATGGTAACGCCGAAAGAAGTCGATTCGTTCATCGATGACATGGCAAACGTCATTGCAAACGGGCTGAACACCGCGCTGCACGAAAAAGTCTCACAGGACAACAAAGGAATGTACAACCACTAGGCGGCTGAAACAGCCGCCTGATTTTTTTCGCCCAATGGCTTGTTCTACTTCCTCTATCTTGCTCATAGTCTATTTACTAGACAAGCTCTGGAGGGATTGCGATGAAAAAAAGAGGCAGAAATCGTCAGTTTGTGCTGGCCGTAAACGCTGGAACCGCGGTGAAAACAGTCTTCTTGTTTATTGCCGGCCTGCTCTTGGTGTTCATTTTGTCAGGGGTGCTCACATCTCTCCGGCCTGAACTGAGACCGTCTTCGTCATTGTACCGGGTGACGGATGAACTGGCGGGTGAAGCGTTTGGACACATTTTAGGGATGGAAAACCGCTATTTTGCATCAGAGCTGCCTGAGCCGAATAAAAGGATTGAGCTTTCGCCGCTTGTTCTGAAACTGGCGACGAGCATTAATTTGAAAGACCCGCGAAGCTTTCTCGGCCGCGAGCTTCCAGGTTTTTCGCATTTTGATTCAGACATTCTCGTCGCTGGACAAGGGACCGATTATACGAACATGCCTTCTGAATCTGCGCCGCCGACAGAAGTCTTAAAAGAAGAAAGAGAAGCAAATCTTGCAGAGATTGAAGGAAAGAAAGAAGACGATGAAAACAAACAACCTCCCGAGCAGTCAACCGGCGACCGGAAAGTGGTATTTATTTATAACACCCATAATACCGAATCGTATCTGCCATTTTTAAAGGGGGAAACCAATCCCGACATGGCCATTCATTCAAAAGCGAATGTCACGCTTGTCAGCGATATGCTCGCTGATGCTTTAAAATCTCAAGGCGTTGGGGCAAAGGTGGATAAAACGGACATTCAAGCGAATCTGAAAAAGAAAGGCTGGAGCTATCCGCGCTCCTATGATGAGGCAAGGCCTGTCGTTAAAGAAGCGATGGCCCGACACAAGGATCTGCAGTATTTTATCGATATTCACAGGGATGCGCAGCGCAGAAAAGCGACCACCACGACGATAAAAGGAAAAAGCTATGCGCGGATCGCATTTGTCATCGGCAAAAAAAGCTCTAATTTTGAGGCAAATTTAAAGCTGGCAAAAGATCTGCATGAGCGCCTTGAAAAAAAATATCCGGGCTTAAGCCGCGGCGTTATATCAAAAGGCGATCCTGGGGATAATGGCGTATATAACCAGGACTTAAACGAGCATTCGATCTTAATTGAATTCGGAGGCGTCGATAATAATCGGGCGGAGCTTGAACGGGCTGCAGAAGCAACGGCCGACGTGTTCAGCGAGATGTTCTGGGAGGCGGAAAAAGTCGATGCAGGCTCGGGTAAAGACGATAAGAAAAAACAATAGAAACAGGTGATAACGGTGGCTTCTTTTATAGGAAAATGCATATTGGCATCCGCTGTCATGTTTTTCGGCGTTCTCGTCGGCATGCAGCAGGCGAATCACGGGATGCTGGAAATGAAGGGCTATAAAGACCCCGATTTAAAAGGAGCGCTCAGCATTTCTGAAGGAGAAGCGATGGAGGCTTCCGTTCTCGGGCACAAAATCGATTTGGAAGAAAAACAGAAGGAGCTTGAACGATTGGAAGCTTTCAACTTCTTTTCCAAAGCCGGCCGCGCGCTGGCAGACTCGGTCACGAACTCAGCCAGGTCTTTGTATGACTGGATTAAGGACAAAACGGAATAAGTCAGAGAGAACGGGTTCCAGGGGAACTCGTTTTTCTCTTTTTTGCGACTACACCTGAGGATTTCTAAACATTGAATCTTCACACCCCTATTGATATAATCTAAGCTAGCGCATGTTGCGTTTCATAGTAGGAGTGATTAGTGTGACAGACAAAGAAAAACGATTACAAAGACAGTCGAGAATTCGCAATTTCTCTATTATCGCCCATATTGACCACGGGAAATCAACGCTGGCAGACCGTATACTGGAAAAAACGGCGGCAATCACTCAAAGGGAAATGAAAGAGCAGTTGCTCGACTCGATGGATTTGGAACGAGAAAGAGGAATCACCATTAAACTCAACTCCGTTCAGCTGAAATATAAAGCAAAGGACGGAGAGGAATATATTTTTCACCTCATAGACACCCCGGGGCACGTGGACTTTACCTATGAAGTGTCAAGAAGCTTGGCCGCGTGTGAAGGCGCGATTCTCGTCGTTGACGCAGCCCAGGGAATCGAGGCGCAGACGCTCGCAAACGTTTACCTTGCGCTTGACAATGACCTCGAAATCCTGCCGGTCATCAACAAAATCGACCTGCCGAGCGCAGAGCCGGAGCGCGTCCGCCAAGAGGTGGAAGATGTCATCGGCCTCGATGCTTCAGAAGCGGTTCTTGCTTCCGCCAAAGCGGGCATCGGGATCGAAGAGATACTGGAACAGATCGTTGAAAAAGTCCCGGCGCCGGACGGCGATCCTGACGCGCCTTTACAGGCTTTGATCTTCGATTCCCTCTACGATGCCTACAGAGGAGTCGTCGCCTATATCAGGGTTGTCCAGGGAACAGTAAAGGCCGGACAGAAAATTAAGATGATGGCGACCGGGAAGGAATTTGAAGTCACGGAAGTCGGCGTATTTACGCCGAAAGCCGTTCCTGTCGATGAATTGACGGTCGGCGATGTCGGATTCCTGACGGCGGCGATCAAAAACGTGGGAGACACCCGCGTAGGGGATACGATCACGAGCGCGGAAAACCCGGCCGAGGAAGCCCTGCCCGGCTACAGAAAGCTGAATCCGATGGTGTATTGCGGACTGTATCCGATCGACACCGCGAAATACAACGATTTGCGGGAAGCGCTTGAGAAGCTTGAGCTGAACGACTCTTCACTTCAATATGAAGCGGAAACCTCTCAGGCTTTAGGATTCGGCTTCCGCTGCGGATTCTTGGGCATGCTTCACATGGAGATCATCCAGGAGCGGATTGAACGCGAATTTAAGATTGATTTGATTACGACGGCGCCGAGCGTTATTTACGACGTTTACATGACTGACGGCGAAAAGATCATCGTCGACAATCCGTCAAACATGCCTGATCCGCAGAAGATTGAGCGTATTGAGGAGCCGTACGTGAAAGCAACGATGATGGTGCCGAACGACTTTGTCGGTGCGGTCATGGAATTGTGCCAAAATAAGCGCGGCCAGTTCATCGACATGCAGTACCTCGATGCCAACCGGGTCAGCATCATTTACGAAATTCCGCTGGCTGAGATCGTCTATGAATTTTTCGATCAGCTGAAATCGAGCACAAAAGGCTATGCGTCATTTGATTATGAACTGATCGGCTATAAGCCGTCTAAGCTCGTCAAGATGGACATCATGCTGAACGGCGAAAAAATTGATGCACTTTCCTTTATCGTTCACCGCGATTATGCGTATGAGCGCGGAAAGGTAATCGTCGAAAAGCTGAAAGAACTCATTCCGCGCCAGCAATTCGAAGTGCCGGTTCAGGCTGCCATCGGCCAAAAGATCATCGCCCGTTCGACGATCAAGGCGATGCGCAAAAACGTTCTGGCGAAATGTTACGGCGGAGATATTTCCAGAAAGCGCAAACTGCTTGAAAAGCAAAAGGAAGGAAAGCGAAGAATGAAACAGGTCGGCTCTGTCGAAGTTCCGCAGGAAGCCTTTATGGCTGTGCTGAAAATGGACGACAGCAGCCAGAAATCATAGGCCTTTTTCCGCCGCAGCTTAACACACTGCGGCTTCTTTCCGTAAAAGAAGGTGAACATAATGAAATCCGCTTATATCCACATTCCGTTTTGCGAACACATCTGCCATTATTGCGATTTTAATAAATTTTTTATTCAGAGCCAGCCTGTTGACGACTACTTGCGCTATTTGGAAAAGGAAATGTCCAATACAATGGAAGCCATCGAGGCCCCCGAGCTGAAAACGATTTTTATTGGCGGAGGCACTCCGACCTCATTATCGGCCGTTCAGCTTGAACGGTTGCTTGATACAGTCAACTCGGTTTTAAAACCGGGCGAAAACCTCGTTGAATTTGCAGTGGAAGCCAATCCGGACGATCTGTCGTCAGAAAAGCTGAACGTATTGAAGCAAGCCGGTGTAAACAGGCTGAGCTTCGGCGTTCAAACGTTTGAAGATGAGCTGCTGAAGAAAATCGGCAGGGTTCACGAGAAAAAAGATGTGTTCGTTTCCTTTGAAAGGGCGAGGGAGGCCGGATTTGAAAACATCAGCCTTGACCTCATGTTCGGGCTGCCGGGACAGACGATTGACGATCTGGCTGCATCGCTTGAGACCGCACTGTCTCTCGACGCTGAGCATTATTCGGTTTATTCGCTTATTGTGGAGCCGAAAACCGTTTTTTACAATCTGATGAAAAAATGCCGCCTTCACCTGCCGCAGCAAGAGCAGGAGGCGGAGATGTATGAGCTCGTCATGAAAACGATGGCCGAAGCCGGCATACACCAGTACGAAATCAGCAACTTCGCGAAAAAAGGGTTTGAAAGCAGGCATAACCTCACATATTGGAGCAATGAAGAGTACTTTGGCTTCGGAGCGGGCGCCCACGGCTATATCAATGGCAAACGAACCGTAAACGCGGGCCCTGTCAAGCATTATATCGAGCTTATCGACAAAACCGGTTTTCCTTATAAGGAGAGCCATCCCGTGACAAGAAATGAACAGATTGAAGAAGAGATGTTTCTCGGCCTGCGGAAAACAGCCGGCGTAAGCAAAGAGCGGTTTTTCGAAAAATACGGAACGCCTCTTGACGGCCTTTTCCCGGACGTTTTGCGTTCACTTGAAGAAAAAGGACTGATTTTGAATACGGAAAAAAGCGTTCGTTTGACACACGGCGGAAAGCTGCTGGGAAATGAAGTGTTTCAGGCATTCTTGGGTGAGTTATAATTGACATTTTGATTGGGGTTTGGTAATTTTGATATACAATTAGCACTCGGGTGTCGTGAGTGCTAACAGGGGTGATATGGATGTTAACAAATCGTCAGCTGTTAATCTTGCAGGTTATCATCAACGATTTTATTCGTTCAGCTCAGCCGGTGGGATCAAGAACGCTTTCTAAAAAGGAAGACATCACATTCAGCTCGGCTACGATCAGAAACGAAATGGCTGACTTGGAAGAGCTTGGATTTATCGAAAAAACCCATTCATCTTCAGGCAGGATTCCTTCTGAAAAAGGCTATCGCTATTATGTTGATCATTTGCTTTCTCCTGGAAAGCTGTCAAAGACGGATTTGAAATTAATACATTCCATCTTCAAGGAAAAGATCTTTGAGCTTGAAAAAGCCGTGCAAAAGTCAGCTCAAGTCTTATCAGACCTGACCAATTATACATCGATTGTCCTCGGGCCAAGGCTGAGCGAGAATCATTTGAAACAGATTCAGATCGTGCCGATCCAGCCGAATAAGGCTGTCGCCATTCTCGTGACAAACACGGGACACGTCGAGAATAAAACGATTAATTTTCCGGCGGAGGTCGACCTTTCAGACCTCGAAAAGCTGGTTAACATATTAAACGAACGCCTTGCAGGCGTCCCGATATCAGAGCTTAAAGACAGAATTTTTAAGGAAGTGGTCATCTTCCTGCGTGCGCATATCCGTAACTATGACGATATTTTGCATGCGCTCGCGGCTACGCTTGATTCTTCGGCCCAAACCGACCGCTTGTTTTTCGGCGGCAAGATTAATATGCTGAATCAGCCCGAATTTCACGATATCGACAGGGTGAAATCGCTGTTGTCGCTTATTGAGAAAGAACAGGAAGTTCTGCGGCTTTTCCAATCGACGGAAGCCGGAATCACCATTAAAATCGGCAAAGAAAATGATTACGAAGAAATGGAAAACTGCAGTCTGATTACCGCCACTTATACGCTCGGTTCAAAGCAGATCGGCTCGATCGCGGTCATCGGACCGACGCGCATGGATTATGCCCGTGTCGTCGGATTGCTCCAGCATGTATCATCTGACTTGTCAAAAGCGCTGACGAGTTTGTATGATGGGTAAGGCAGTACTGAAAGCAGGCAGGAGGGAGCTCTCCCTTCTCTACATATGCAAGGTACCTTTAAGGGAGGTGAACACAGATGGCAGAAGAAAAACAAAACCAGGAACAAGAGGAACTGGAAGAATTGAATCAGACGGAAGCAGAAGGAGCTGAAGTTGAAGCAGAACAAGCCGCTTCTGAAGCCGATGAACAGGCTGAAGAAAACCAAACTGAACTGCTTGAAAAACAACTGAAAGAACTTCAAGAACGTCTTGATGAAAAAGAAAATAAACTTTTACGTGTTCAGGCGGATTTCGAAAATTACAAAAGACGTGCCCGCCTTGACCTTGAAGCCGCGGAAAAATACCGTTCACAGCGCATCATCAGCGATTTGCTCCCGGCGCTCGACAACTTTGAACGCGCCCTCGGGATCGATCCTGACAACGAACAGACGAAAAGCCTGCTGCAAGGAATGGAAATGGTGCACCGTCAAATTTTGGATGCACTTCAAAACGAAGGCGTTGAAATCATTCCTTCTGTGGGCGAACAATTCGACCCGAATCTGCATCAGGCCGTGATGCAGGTTGAGGATGAAGCATATGAATCGAATGCAGTCGTTGAGGAGCTGCAAAAAGGCTATAAACTTAAGGACCGGGTGATCCGTCCTTCTATGGTAAAAGTAAATCAATAACTACATAGCAGGAGGTTATTTTCATGAGCAAAGTTATCGGAATTGACTTAGGGACAACGAACTCATGCGTTGCAGTGCTTGAAGGCGGAGAGCCGAAAGTCATCCCTAACCCAGAAGGAGCCCGCACGACTCCGTCAGTTGTAGCATTTAAAAACGGAGAGCGCCAAGTGGGTGAAGTGGCAAAACGCCAGTCCATCACGAACGTGAATACGATCATGTCGATCAAACGCCATATGGGCACAGATTATACAGTTGAAATCGAAGGCAAAAAATACACGCCGCAGGAAGTATCTGCGATCATCCTTCAGCATTTAAAATCTTATGCTGAAAGCTATCTTGGTGAAACAGTCTCTAAAGCCGTAATTACCGTTCCTGCATACTTCAACGATGCGGAGCGCCAAGCGACAAAAGACGCCGGTAAAATCGCCGGACTTGAAGTCGAGCGGATCATCAACGAGCCGACTGCGGCTGCGCTTGCTTACGGCTTAGACAAAACGGATGAAGATCAAACGATTCTTGTATACGACCTTGGCGGCGGTACATTCGACGTTTCGATTCTTGAGCTTGGCGACGGCGTATTTGAAGTTCGCGCTACAGCGGGCGACAACCGTCTCGGCGGGGACGACTTCGACCAAGTCATCATCGACCATCTCGTATCAGAATTCAAAAAAGAAAACGGCATCGATCTGTCCAAAGACAAAATGGCGCTTCAGCGCTTGAAAGATGCTGCTGAAAAAGCGAAAAAAGACCTTTCCGGCGTATCTTCAACACAAATTTCCCTGCCGTTTATCACAGCAGGGGATGCAGGTCCGCTTCATCTTGAACTGACCTTGACACGCGCTAAATTTGATGAGCTTTCTTCACACTTGGTAGAACGCACGATGGGCCCTGTCCGTCAGGCGCTTCAAGATGCAGATCTTTCTGCAAGCGAAATTGACAAAGTCATCCTTGTCGGCGGATCTACGCGTATTCCTGCCGTACAGGAAGCAATCAAAAAAGAAACGGGCAAAGAGCCGCATAAAGGCGTAAACCCTGATGAAGTTGTTGCGCTTGGTGCAGCGATCCAAGGCGGCGTCATCACTGGCGATGTAAAAGACGTTGTTCTTCTTGACGTAACGCCATTATCTCTTGGTATCGAAACAATGGGCGGCGTGTTTACCAAACTGATCGACCGCAACACAACAATTCCGACAAGCAAATCACAAGTGTTCTCAACAGCGGCCGACAATCAAACAGCGGTTGACATTCACGTGCTACAAGGTGAGCGCCCAATGGCTGCCGACAACAAAACGCTCGGACGCTTCCAGCTTACAGATATCCCGCCGGCACCGCGCGGTGTTCCGCAAATCGAAGTATCGTTTGATATCGACAAAAACGGTATCGTCAACGTAAGTGCGAAAGATTTAGGAACAGGCAAAGAGCAGAACATCACGATCAAATCTTCCTCAGGTCTTTCTGATGAAGAGATCGAACGCATGGTCAAAGAAGCTGAGGAAAACGCCGAAGCCGATGCGAAGAAAAAAGAGGAAATCGAGATTCGCAACGAAGCAGACCAGCTTGTCTTCACAACCGAAAAAACGCTGAAAGACCTTGAAGGCAAAGCGGATGAAGCACAAGTGAAAAAAGCGAATGAAGCAAAAGACGCGCTAAAAAGCGCAATCGAGAAAAATGACCTTGACGAAATCAAGGCGAAAAAAGAAGAGCTGCAAACGATCGTTCAAGAGCTTTCAGTGAAGCTTTACGAAGAAGCCGCTAAACAAGCGCAATCTCAGGAAGGCGGAGAAGCGAAAAAAGCGGATGACAATGTCGTAGACGCTGAATTTGAAGAAGTGAACGACGACCAGGACAAAAAGTAAGAACAATAGAATCGGCTGTGCGGGTATTGCCTAAGCATGGCACATGACGATAAAAGTCAAAGTCAGGATCTCTTGACTTTGACTTTTTTCTTCCTTAAGGACAAAAGGAATTGAAAAAACATAATTTGAAATGATACAATCTAATTTATGTGAGAAAATCGGGAGTGTGAAGAGATGAGTAAGCGTGATTACTATGAGGTGCTTGGGGTAAGTAAGAGCGCTTCAAAAGATGAGATAAAAAAAGCTTACCGCAAGCTTTCCAAAAAATATCACCCGGATATTAACAAAGAAGCAGGAGCGGCTGATAAATTCAAAGAAGTCAAGGAAGCATACGAAACGCTTTCCGATGATCAAAAACGTTCGCACTACGACCAATTCGGCCATACCGATCCAAATCAGGGATTCGGCGGCGGAGGTTTCGGCGGAGGCGACTTCGGCGGCTTCGGTTTTGACGATATTTTCTCAAGCATATTCGGAGGCGGCACACGGAGAAGAGACCCGAATGCCCCGCGGCAGGGAGCAGACCTGCAATATACGATGACATTGTCCTTTGAAGAAGCTGCTTTCGGAAAAGAGACGACGATCGAAATCCCGCGCGAGGAAACGTGTGAAACATGCCACGGCTCAGGTGCAAAACCGGGAACAAAACCGGAAACTTGCTCACACTGCGGAGGGTCTGGCCAGCTGAACATGGAGCAGTCGACACCTTTCGGCAAAGTCGTCAACCGAAGAGTTTGTCATTATTGCAACGGTACCGGAAAGCAAATTAAGCATAAGTGTTCAACGTGCGGCGGCACAGGAAAAGTGAAAAAACGCAAAAAAATCAATGTCACCATTCCGGCAGGCGTGGATGACGGCCAGCAGCTTCGGGTCGCCGGACAGGGTGAACCAGGCATAAACGGCGGACCGTCTGGTGACTTATTCGTCGTTTTCCGCGTTCGCGAGCACGAATTTTTCGAGCGCGACGGAGATGACATTTACTGCGAGATGCCTTTGACCTTCGCACAGGCTGCGCTCGGGGACGAAATCGAAGTGCCCACTCTTTACGGAAAAGTGAAATTAAAGGTTCCCGCAGGAACGCAAACGGGTACAAAGTTCCGCTTAAAAGGAAAAGGCGTGCAAAATGTCCGCGGATATGGTCAAGGCGATCAGCACATTGTCGTCCGTGTGGTCACGCCGACCAATTTAACGGAAGCCCAGAAAAACATTCTCCGCGAGTTCGCAGAAGTGAGCGGAAATGTGCCGGATGAACAGGAAATGAGTTTTTTTGACAAAGTAAAACGCGCCTTTAAAGGTGATTAATGATTGGATGAGGAGTTGGTAGTATGAAATGGTCCGAAATTTGCATTCACACGACAAATGAAGCGGTGGAGCCCATCTCAAATATTTTGCATGAAGCCGGTGCGAGTGGAGTGGTAATTGAAGATCCGCTTGATTTAACAAAAGAACGTGAGAATGTGTACGGAGAAATCTACCAGCTCGACCCCAATGATTACCCTGATGAAGGGGTCATTATCAAAGCGTATCTCCCGATCAACAGCTTTTTGGGAGAAACCGTAGAAGGAATCAAGGAAACGATTAACAACCTTCTGCTCTATGATATTGACCTTGGAAGAAATAAAATTACCATCAGTGAAGTGAATGAAGAAGAATGGGCGACAGCCTGGAAAAAATATTATCATCCCGTTAAGATTTCCGAGAAATTTACGATTGTTCCGACATGGGAAGAGTATACGCCGGTTCATACGGATGAGCTGATCATCGAGATGGATCCGGGCATGGCATTCGGAACAGGCACGCATCCGACGACGGTCCTTTGCATACAGGCGCTTGAGAGGTATGTAAAAGAAGGAGATTCGGTCGTGGACGTCGGTACGGGAACGGGCATTTTGAGCATCGCTTCCGCCATGCTCCGCGCTGACCGGGTAGAGGCGTACGACCTTGATCCGGTGGCCGTCGAAAGCGCCCGTCTGAATTCCAAGCTCAATAAAGTCAGCGATCGCATCGAGATCAAGCAAAACAACCTGCTCGACGGAGTCGCGGGAGAAAAAGACGTCATCGTCGCCAATATTTTAGCCGAGGTCATACTTCGTTTCACAAAGCAAGCCTACAGCCTGCTGAAACAAGATGGCTACTTTATCACGTCGGGAATCATCCAGCAGAAAAAGCAGGAAGTCAAAGACGCTCTTCTAAAAGAAGGATTCACGATCATTGAAGTGCTGTCAATGGAGGACTGGGTCAGCATCATCGCCAAAAAATAATCGTTAGTAGGTGTCTAAAAGCGTATGCAACGATATTTTATCGAACAAACAAAACAAGAGATCGCAGCATCTTCCGCCATCGTCATCAAAGGAGAGGACGTCCACCATATCGCAAATGTGATGAGAATGTCGCCCGGCGACCATGTCGTGTGCTGTGCAAAGGACGGCCATGAAGCCGAATGCCGAATCGAATCTTTGTCAAAAGAAGAGGTTAATTTAAGCGTTGTGGACTGGACAGGGAAAAATCGCGAGCTCCCGATTCGCGTCCACATCGCAAACGGCCTCCCGAAAGGCGATAAGCTCGAATGGATCATTCAAAAAGGCACAGAGCTCGGCGCCAGCTCGTTTTTGCCTTTTGCAGCGTCGCGGTCAGTCGTCAAGCTCGACGAAAAAAAGGCGAAGAAAAAACGGGAAAGGTGGGCGAAAATCGCCAAGGAAGCTGCGGAACAGTCCCACAGAAACAAAATTCCCGAAGTGGAGCGCGTCCATACGTTTCAAGGCTTGCTTGAAAGCCTTCCAAGCTTCGATAAATGTGTCGTTGCATACGAAGAGTCATCGAAACAAGGAGAAAACAGCGGGTTTCAGTCTGTGATTAAAGATCTGCCGGAAGGTTCTTCCCTGCTAATGGTGTTTGGTCCGGAAGGCGGCTTTTCAGAAGGCGAAATCGAAGCGCTCAAGGAAAAAGGCGCTCTCGCCTGCGGGCTCGGTCCCCGCATTTTAAGGGCGGAAACCGCGCCGCTTTACGCTTTAGCGGCAGTTTCCTATCATACAGAGTTACTAAGAGGTGAATAACAATGGCAACCGTTGCATTTCATACCCTAGGCTGCAAGGTCAACCATTATGAAACTGAAGCGATCTGGCAGCTTTTTAAAGAAGCCGGCTATGAAAGAAAAGAATTTGAAACGAGAGCTGACGTATACGTCATTAATACATGCACTGTCACAAATACAGGCGATAAAAAAAGCCGCCAGGTGATCAGACGGGCGATCCGTCACAATCCCGACGCCGTTATTTGCGTAACCGGCTGCTATGCTCAGACTTCACCTGCGGAAGTCATGGCGATCCCCGGAGTAGACATCGTCGTCGGTACACAGGACCGCGAAAAAATGCTTGGATATATCGAGCAATACAAAGAAGAAAGGCAGCCGATCAACGGCGTCGGCAACATCATGAAAGCCAGGGTGTTTGAAGAGCTTGACGTTCCGGCGTTTACCGACCGGACGCGTGCTTCTTTGAAGATTCAGGAAGGCTGCAACAATTTCTGCACGTTCTGCATCATTCCGTGGGCGCGCGGCCTTCTCCGCTCCCGTGATCCGGAAGAAGTCATCCGCCAGGCGCAGCAGCTTGTCGATGCAGGCTATAAAGAAATCGTCCTGACCGGAATTCATACCGGCGGGTACGGAGAAGATATGAAAGATTACAACTTTGCACAGCTTTTAAGAGAATTGGACAGCCGTGTAAAAGGCCTGAAAAGAATCCGCATCTCATCCATTGAAGCAAGCCAGATTACCGATGAAGTCATCGAAGTGCTCGACAGCTCCGACAAAATCGTCAGACACTTGCACATTCCGCTTCAGTCGGGTTCCAACAGCGTGCTGAAACGAATGAGAAGAAAATATACGATGGAATTTTTCGCAGACCGTTTAACAAAGCTTAAAAAAGCACTCCCTGGACTTGCGGTCACATCTGACGTCATCGTCGGTTTTCCGGGGGAAACGGAAGAAGAGTTCATGGAGACGTATAACTTCATTAAAGAACACAAATTTTCAGAGCTCCACGTCTTCCCGTACAGCAAGCGGACGGGTACCCCTGCCGCGCGCATGGACAATCAGGTTGACGAAAACGTGAAAAACGAACGGGTTCACAAATTGATTGCCCTGTCAGACCAGCTCGCAAAAGAATATGCGTCAGACTACGAAGGAGAGGTTCTCGAGATCATTCCTGAGGAGCGGTTTACGGAAACGGGTGAAGACAACTTATATGTCGGCTATACCGACAATTATATGAAAGTTGTATTCGAAGGATCTGAAGACTTGATCGGACAGCTTGTGAAAGTGAAAATCGCAGAAGCGGGCTATCCGTATAATAAAGGACAGTTCGTCCGCATCGTGGACGAAGACGTTCCAGAAAGCATGCGTCTTTCATCTTAAATGTTTGAAAAAGCCGGTTCGCCAACAAGGTTGATATGCTCCCCTAAAGGTAGACAGATGAAATAAAAAAATCTGTTTGCCTTGGGGGAGTTTTTTCATGGCTGGAAAATGGTTTTCAAAAGAAGAAAAATTGAATATTCTATCAGAATGTGATCAGG
>NZ_JBALMR010000121.1:0-4410 GCF_036963165.1 Bacillus sp. JJ675
ATTAGGGAAAGGGGATTGAAGATAAAATGAAGTCGGTGCTGACATCAATGTCAGCGAGTCCGGTTCGGCGGGGCGGAAAATATATAAACATTTGATGAACGGCGTTTCCCACATGCTCCCGTTTGTCGTCGGCGGCGGGGTGTTGATCGCGCTTTCGTTTCTCTTCGGCATCCATTCTGCCGATCCTAAGCATCCAAGCTACAATGCGTTTGCCGAACTGTTAAACAAGACGGGGGCCTTCGGCTTCCAGCTGATGGTTCCGATCCTTTCGGCGTATATCGCCGATTCGATGGCCAAACGCCCCGGTCTGATCGTCGGCTTTATCGGCGGAATGATCGCAAGCACGGGCGGAGCCGGCTTTTTGGGCGGAATCGTCTCCGGGTTTTTAGCCGGGCTGATCATCTTCGGCCTATCCTATGTATTGAAAAACATGCCGCAATCTCTTGAAGGATTAAAAGCGATCTTTCTTTATCCCGTTCTCGGCATTTTCCTTATCGGAGCCGTAATGTTCGTATTAGTGGAGCCGATGACCGCCATCAATGAAGGCATGAAGGATTTTTTAGCCGATTTTCAAGGAGCGAACCCCGTCATTCTCGGCCTTATCATCGGCTGTATGTCCGCGTTTGACATGGGGGGACCGGTCAATAAAGCGGCGTACGTCACAGGCACCGCGCTGCTTGCCGAAGGGAACCAATATTTTATGGCAGGCGTTTCAGCCGCATGCATCACACCGCCCCTCGTCATTGCTTTTGCGACTTTGTTTTTCCGGAAGTATTTCAGCCAGCAGGACCGGAATGCGGGCCTTGTCAATTTTATACTCGGCGCCACCCATATTACCGAAGGTGCAATCCCGTTCGCCGCAAAAAAACCGATCCCTGTCATCCCGATTTTGATGATCGGTTCGTCGGTATCGGCCATTTTAACGTATTCGTTCGCCGTTCAAGTCCCGGCCCCGCACGGCGGATTCCTCGTCCTTCCCGTCGTAAACGGAGCGTTTCAATGGGTGCTGTCGATTATCATCGGATCGCTCATCGGGGCATTCTTGTACGGCTTTTATCAAAAACGGATATATGAAAAAACGGAGAAAGGCTGATCGAACATGAACACAGCAGTTTTTTTTAAAAAAGAACACATCTATCTACATGAAACATTGTCCACGCAAGCCGAAGCTTTTGACCGGCTCGCTCAGATTGCTTTCGAATCAGGGGTTGCCGCAACAAAACAAGCCGTCGTTCACGGACTTTTGAAACGGGAATCAGAAAGCACGACCGGTTTTATCGACGGATTCGCCATTCCTCACGCAAAGCTTGAGGATATCACAGAACCGGCCGTATTGATCATCAAAAATGAAACAGGGATCGAATGGAACTCTCTTGACGGAAGCCCAGTCACGTTTATCATTGCGCTTTTCGTCCCTGATGCCGAGGCGAACAGCACGCATCTGAATCTGTTGTCATCCCTGTCCCGCATGCTCGTTCACGAAGACGTGAGGAAACTTCTGCTCAAGGCGGAGAGCTCTGAAGACATCCAGCACACCATCGCAAGCTATTTATCTTAAATTCTTTTAAGAAAGAAGGAATCGGAATGCTGACAAATACGAAGAAAATGCTGCTGGACGCACAGGCAAACGGCTATGCTGTCCCAGCCTTCAACATTCATAATCTCGAAACCGTGCAGGCTGTGACAGAAACGGCGGAAGCCCTCAGGTCTCCCGTGATTCTTGCGGCTACACCGGGAACATTCAGCTATGCCGGCCGCGATTACATCCAGGCGATTGCAGAGACCGCAGCAGCGCGCTGCACGATCCCGGTCGCCCTCCATCTTGACCACCACGAAGAAATCGATGATATTCGCGAGTCTTTGCGGTTGGGAACGAAGTCTGTGATGATCGATGCTTCCCATCATCCGTTTGAAGAAAATGCCGCAATCGTAGAGAAAGTCGTTCAGTATGCAAAGCAAAAAGACGCCACCGTCGAAGCGGAGCTCGGACGGCTCGGCGGACAGGAAGACGATCTTGTCGTGGATGAAGCGGACGCGTATTACACCGATCCGGATGCGGCGAAGGAATTTGTCGACAGGACAGGGATCGACTCGCTGGCCGTTGCGATCGGCACTGCCCACGGCCTTTATGCGTCAGAGCCGAAAATCGATTTTGACCGGCTGGCCGACATCCAAAAACGCGTCTCGATCCCGCTCGTGCTGCACGGCGCATCAGGCATTCCTGAACAAGACGTGCGAAGGTGCATCAAACTGGGGTGTGCCAAAGTAAATATCGCGACAGAATTAAAAATCCCGTTTTCCGATAAGCTGCGCCGTTTTCTAAACGAACATCCCGATGCGAGCGATCCGAGAAAATATATGGCTCCCGCGAAAGAAGCGATGAAAAAGATCGTCGAAGAAAAAATCAATATGTGCATGAGCAACGGAAGATATTAACGGTACAAACAAAAAACAGGCCCGCTTGTTTCGCGCGCCTGTTTTTCTTTTATTCTCTATTTAGCCTGAAAACATGCTGTACACGCCGATCACAAGCCCGATATAAACGATCGCCGAAACGCCCCAGATCAGCACGTTTCTGTTTTTCAAGATGGATTCCTCCAATCGAGTTTCACCTTTTGCAGTCTGAGGGCATTGAGAACAACCGATACAGAGCTGAACGCCATAGCAGCGCCGGCAACCCACGGGGCCAAAAATCCGAGCGCGGCGAACGGAATGCCGATGCTGTTGTAAGCGAACGCCCAGAACAGGTTTTGTTTAATATTTTTGATCGTGAGCTTGCTCATCATGATCGCGTCGGCGATGCTGTTTAAATCGCCGCGGATCAGCGTAATGTCAGCCGCTTCCATTGCGACATCTGCCCCTGTGCCGATCGCCATTCCAGTATCGGCCGCCGCCAAGGCGGGTGCATCATTGATGCCGTCGCCGACCATCGCGACTTTTTTCCCCTGTGCTTGAAGCTTTTTGATTTCTTCCGCTTTCCCTTCAGGGAGCACCTCGGCTACCACATGCTCAATTTCCGCTTCGGCGGCAATCGCTTCAGCCGTCCGGCGGTTGTCTCCGGTGATCATGACGACCGTAAGCCCCATACCTTTGAGCCTTTTGATCGCTTCTTTTGACGTATCCTTGATCGTGTCCGCCACAGCAATCAATCCAGCATACCGGCCGCCGACGGCCACAAGCATCGCCGTTTTCCCTTGTCCTTCGAGCTTCTCCATCTCGCCGAGAACGCTTGAGACATCGATCCCCTGCCGTTCGAAAAGGCGTCTCGTCCCGATCAGCACCTGCTGTTCGCCGACGGTTGCTTTAATACCGTATCCGGGTATCGCTTCAAAGCTGCTTGCATCGATGATATCGATCCCTTTTTGTCTGACACCTTCAACGATCGCTTCGGCAAGCGGATGCTCGGAACGGTTTTCAGCCGAGCCGGCCAATTTGAGAAACTCGGTCTCATTCAGCCATGATGCAGGGCGTACATCCGTAAGCTCCGGCTTTCCGTTTGTGACCGTTCCCGTTTTATCGAGAACGACCGTATCGATGCGGTGAGCCGTCTCTAAATGCTCCCCGCCTTTAAACAAAATGCCGTATTCGGCTGCCCGTCCGGAACCAGCCATAATCGACGTCGGCGTTGCCAGCCCGAGCGCACACGGACATGCGATGACGAGCACAGCGATCAGACTTTCAAGCGCCGTGCTGAATTCGCCGGGACTGACAAACGCATACCAGACGAAAAACGTGATGATGGCAATCGCGACGACAATCGGCACAAAGACCCCGGAAATCCGGTCGGCAAGCCGTTGAATCGGCGCTTTTGATCCTTGCGCTTCTTCGACCACTTTGATAATCTGCGCTAAAGCCGTGTCTTTCCCTACTTTTTCGGCTTTGATTTTCAAAAAGCCGTTTTTATTCATCGTAGCGCCGATGACTTTATCACCAGCCGCTTTGTCGACGGGGATGCTTTCACCGGTAATCATCGATTCATCCAACGCTGAGCGGCCTTCGACGATCTCTCCGTCAGCCGGAATTTTTTCTCCCGGTTTGACAAGCATGATGTCGCCTGCCAGCACTTGTTCGATCGGCACTGTCATTTCTTCGCCGTTTCTGATGACGGTCGCTGTTTTGGCCTGCAGCCCCATCAGCTTCTTGATCGCTTCGGATGAACGGCCTTTCGCTTTCGCTTCAAACAGCTTACCCAAGACGATCAACGTCAGCAGGATCGCGCTTGTTTCATAATAGAGACCCTCCGGATGCCGATTGGTTCCGAGGCTTGCAATACTTATATAAAGACTGTAAAAATAAGCTGCCGACGTCCCGAGCGCGACGAGGACATCCATGTTGGCGCTCTTGTTCCGCAGCGCTTTATAGGCGCCGACGTAAAACTGTCTGCCGACGATCAATTGTACCGGCGTAGCC
>NZ_JBALMR010000122.1:0-7034 GCF_036963165.1 Bacillus sp. JJ675
CTTTGTCGACAAGCTGAGGCTGCCGACAATGTCGGCAGCCTTTTTATGACGCAGAATCTTTTTAATTGTAAGAATTCAAAAATTATTTTGACTAAAGGATCGTCACGGTATATAATCTACTAAACAATTTCATACCGGGAGCACGGTAATCTAGCGTGACGTTAGATTTTAAAAGGGAAGATTGGTGAAAATCCAACGCGGTCCCGCCACTGTAATTGAGGAGGTTATTTCAGAAAAAACCCACTGTTTCTATACGGGAAGGGTGAAATAACCGCTGATTCATGAGCCAGGAGACCTGCCTGTTCTGACACACCATATACCTACGGTCGATAGGAGGTGTTCGAGTTGACGTAACAAAAGGCTACGTTTATTTCTCGTTCACAAAAATGCTGAATCAGGCATTCACCTTCAACCCATCCGGAGAGTGAGTGTCTTTTTTTATTGAATATTAAAAGGAGGAGACCTAACATGACAAATGTGAAAACAAGCAGCTTGGGATTTCCAAGAATCGGCTTGAACAGGGAATGGAAAAAATCGCTTGAGGCCTATTGGAAAGGAAACAAAGAACGTGAGACATTCCTGAACGAAATGGACAAACAATTCGTTGCAGCCCTTAAAACGCAGGTTGACCAGCAAATCGACATCGTACCGGTTTCCGACTTTACATTCTATGACCACGTTCTGGACACGGCGGTGATGTTCAACTGGATCCCGGAGAGGTTCAAACATATTAACGATCCTTTGGACACTTATTTTGCAATGGCGAGAGGCACAAAAGAAGCCGTATCGTGCGAAATGACAAAATGGTTTAACACAAACTACCACTATATCGTTCCTGAATATGAAAAAAACGCACAATACCGCCTCACAAACAATAAGCCGCTTGAAGATTACCGCCGGGCGAAAGAGGCATTGGGCATCGAAACGAAACCCGTGATCCTCGGCCTTTACACGTTTGTAGCGCTGGCCAAGGGCTACGAAAAACAGGATATCAAAGGCATTTACAAAAGCATGATCCCGCTTTACATCCAGCTTCTGAAGGAACTTGAAGAAGAAGGCGTAAAATGGGTACAAATCGACGAACCTGCGTTTGTCACGGCTTCTTCTGGCGAAGTCGCCGCCGCGAAAGATATCTACCAGGCGATTGCAGCCGAAGTATCCGGGCTGAATATCCTTCTGCAAACGTATTTTGATTCTGTTGATGCATACGAGGAGCTGATCTCCTTTCCGGTTGAAGGAATCGGCCTGGACTTCGTCCATGACAAAGGAAAAAACCTCGAACAGGTAAAAGCGCACGGCTTCCCTAAAGATAAAGTGCTTGCCGCCGGAATTCTCGACGGGCGAAACATTTGGAAAGCCAACCTTGAAGAACGGCTCGACTGGATTACGGAGCTGATCGGCGAACTCGGTGTGGGAGAGGTGTGGATTCAGCCTTCAAACAGCCTGCTTCACGTTCCTGTCGCCAAGCACCCCGATGAACAGCTGGCCGGCGATTTGCTGAACGGCCTGTCCTTTGCAAAGGAAAAGCTTTCAGAAATCAGCCTGCTGAAGGAAGGATTGGTTTCCGGGAAAGCGGCCGTCAAAGAGCAAATCGATGCAGCAAACAGGCATCTGGAAGCCCTTAAACAATTTGGAACCGCCGCGGACACGGCGTTCGCTGAAGAAAGAAACAGGCTGACCGCAGAAGACTTTAAGCGGGCGACGCCTTTTGAAGAGCGGCTCAGCATTCAAAGCGAATCGCTCGGCCTGCCGATTTTGCCGACGACAACGATCGGAAGCTTCCCGCAAACCGCCGAAGTGCGCAGCGCACGGCAAAAATGGCGGAAAAAAGAATGGTCAGACGAGCAGTACGAGGCATTTATTAAAGCCGAAACGAAAAAATGGATCGATATTCAGGAAGAGGTCGGGCTTGACGTTCTCGTTCACGGAGAATTCGAAAGGACGGACATGGTCGAATATTTCGGCGAAAAACTGGGAGGGTTCGCATTTACCAAGTATGCCTGGGTGCAGTCTTACGGCTCCCGCTGCGTCCGTCCGCCGGTGATCTACGGGGATGTCGAATTCAAAGAGCCGATGACGGTCAAAGAAACGGTGTACGCCCAATCCCTGACCTCCAAACAGGTAAAAGGGATGCTGACAGGACCTGTTACGATTTTAAACTGGTCGTTCGCCCGCTACGATCTTCCGAGAAAAGAAATCGCATTTCAAATCGCGCACGCCCTCAGAAAAGAGGTCGAAGCGCTTGAAAAAGCCGGAATTCAAATCATACAGGTTGACGAACCGGCCTTAAGAGAAGGACTCCCGCTGAAAGAACGCGACTGGGATGAGTACCTCTCATGGGCGGCTGAAGCTTTTAGATTGTCCACATCATCTGTCAAGGATACGACGCAAATCCATACGCATATGTGCTACAGCAACTTTGAGGATATTGTTGACGCGATCGAAGACCTTGACGCGGACGTCATCACGATCGAACACAGCAGAAGCCACGGCGGATTCCTCGATTATCTTGAAAAGCATCCGTATTTGAAAGGGCTCGGTCTTGGGGTATACGACATTCACAGCCCGCGCGTCCCTCCGGCAGATGAAATGCTCTCGATCATTCAGGATGCCTTGAACGTTTGTCCTGCCGACCGCTTTTGGGTCAATCCGGACTGCGGCTTAAAAACGAGACAGCCTGAAGAAACGATTGCCGCGTTGAAAAATATGGTTGAAGCTGCAAAACAAGCGAGAGACCAGCTCGCTCAAACCGTTTGATATCAAAAAGAACCGTCCGTATGGATGGTTCTTTTTCATTATAGTTCTTAGGAACTAATTATCGCGGTTTAATTGGCAAATTTTTATTATGACTTTTGATTCATTCGTACGATTTCTTTCCAGATTCTTTTCTTTTAACATATTGATAGTAGATGATGGAAGGGAAGGAAAATATGTAGTGATAGACGATGGAAAATCCTTAGAAAGAGAATTAAAAAGAAAAGCGTATGATGAAGATATTCACTCTCTCACACTTTATGTAAAAGATTTGAATTCTGTTATAACTGAGCTGAGACATGAAAGCTCGTGCATTTTAAAGGCTCATCAAATGCATATGAACGGATGGCGGGGCCAGGCGCGGGAAATGTATGACGCCCTTTTGGATGATCTCGACCGCGTGGAATTTCGCGTGTATGACAGACTGAGAACCGTGAAACAGCGTGTCGCCGAGGAGATTGAAAGGCTTCAGCTGGAAGCCGGGGAGCTTTAAATGGCCATTCGCCTGAATGTACATGATTTGCACGCCCTAGCCCGCCAATTTCGCCATTCCCATCAGCAAATCAGCGACCTGATGCACCGTTTGAACCGCCATCTGCAGGTTCTGCTGTCAAGCGTGACAGCGGCAAAAACAAGCGCCATCGATCAGGCGCAAACCGACATGGAACATGAAATCAAAGGATACTTGCATACGCTCGATGATCTGGAGCATTTGCTTTCACACACTGAAGCCCGCATGATCAAAACGGATCAAATGCTTGCGGCGCGGCTATTTCAAAGCGGCGGACACTTAACCGGCTATCCGCCCATTATAAGCTTATTGGCATCAGTGCGCCCGTCCGGAAGCTTCAGGCTGACAGCATCGCTTTTATCAGAGCCGCTTGTTTTGATGAAGCAATTAAAAGAAAACGGCCTGTCCGGCCTGTTCTTCAAAGACCGCGGCACTCCGTATTTTCAGTTTGATGAACAAGGAAAAAAACAGCTTTGGTCTGTGCGCCGCCTGCTAAGCCGGAAAGTTACGGGGAATCTGTGCCTTATCGCATACGGACAAATTGCCGGTTCCCCCCTTTCCCGCACGGTTTTCACGTTCGCAAACGTCAAAACGAAAGCCGGCATATCCGATGTCAAAACGATTCGCCTGTCCGACTCTTCGTACATCTCCGCCGCGAAACTTGGCGATCCCGTGCGAGAAAGCGAACGCGATTGGTAATTAAAAAAGAAGCCTTTAAGGCTTCTTTTTTAATCATTACCATGTGGCGCCGGCCTGCTCAATCCGGTGCTCTCCGTCTCCTTCTTTTAATATGACTGCGTCTCCGTTTTCCTTGATTGCGGCGACAGCCAGCGCCGTATCATGGACATAGCTCGAATTCCATACATCATCAATCGGACGTTTTTTGAAGATATTCAGCAGCATGAGGATGAAGACGGAATGGGTAACAAGCAGAATGTTTCCTTCCCGGTGCTTTTCGGTGATTTGTCCCAGAGCCCGTCTGACCCGCCCTTCAAATTGGCGAAAGCTTTCCCCTTCATTCGGAATATACCGTTCAGGCGCCTGAAAGTAGGCGTCAAGCATCTCAGGATCGTTTCGTTTGATGTCTTCAAATGTCTTGCCTTCCCAAGAACCGAGAGAAATTTCTTTAAATATGCCGTCTTTGATGATAGGGATCGAACGATTTTTGAGGATCGCCATAGCGGAGTCTACGGCACGGCCGCTTGTGCTGACATATGCAGCCTGAAATGGGATGTCCTTCAGCTTTTCGCCGAGCGCTTCGGCATTCGCCAAACCTAAAGGCGTTAATTTTGAATCCTCCCAGCCTTGCATTCTCTTTTCAATATTCCATTCGGTCTGTCCGTGTCTGGCAATATACAAAGTAAGCAAAAAATCCTCTCCCGTCCATTTCTATGTATGTCTATTTTATGTGATGCCAAATATGAAATCAAAAATAAAGAATATTCTGAACTAAATTCATTTTTCTTTGTCAATCAGCTATAATCATCATGAGGACGACCAAGGAGGATACAAAAGATGAATCATGAAGCATTTTTGCAGCGTGCGATCGAACTTGCGGTCGAAAGTGTAAAGGACGGGACAGGCGGCCCGTTCGGCTGCGTGATTGTCAAAGACGGCCGGATCATTGCCGAAGGGAAAAACAATGTAACGACGAGCAATGATCCGACCGCACATGCCGAAGTGACGGCCATTCGGCTTGCCTGTGAAGCACTTGGCGATTTTCAGCTGAACGACTGCATTATTTATACAAGCTGTGAGCCTTGTCCGATGTGCCTGGGGGCGATTTACTGGGCGAGGCCAAAGGAAGTGTACTTTGCGGCAAAGGATTCCGATGCCGCATCAGCCGGTTTTGACGACTCGTTTATTTATGAGGAAATCAGAAAAAAACAGAGCGACCGAACGATTCCTTTTTATCATATAGAGCTTCGGGATAAGCTCGAACCTTTCCTCACATGGAAGCAAACGGACGATAAAATACAATATTAGGGAGCCTTCAAGGCTCCCTATTGTTTATACCAGTCAAGGTGCTGATCTTCAGCTTCGAAGTCCAGGCTTTCCGCTTTACCGTCCTTCTGAATGCTGAGCCTTACCGTTTTCCCCTTCAGCTTACCCGGACTTTCTGCTATATCCCGCTCAAAATCAGCCGTTTTCTGATACGTCTTGTTTCCGGCTTTTGTCTTGACTGTAATCCGTTTACCGGTTTCATCAACAAGCGTTGCGACGATTTTTCGGCTTCCGTCCTTTTCCTGTTCATATACGCCGTTTTCATCGGCTTTCGACTGCGGCATCAGCTCAATCTCTTCTGCTTCCTGGCTTTTTCCGTTCACCTCCACTTTCACAAGCTTGCCCATGAGGTCTTCGTAGTCTTCATTGTTCTTAAAGCGTTTGCTTTTTGTAATAATCACTTCCTGATCTTTGATCTTGATGGTCATCTGGTCATCTTCAGCTTGTACATATTGTCCGATAAGATCAAAGTCGTCTTCTGTTTGCTTATCTTTATCATAAGAGTATTTTCTTAAATCGCTTTTTTTCTGAGCGGCTTGATCAGCCGGCTGCTGCCGATCGTTTTCCTGCGCGCCGCCGGCACATCCCGAAAACATGGCGAATACAAGAAAAACGGTTATCATCATCGTCCATTTCATATATTTCATGTTGGGCTCCTTTCGAGTAATGGATGCTAAAAAAGAAAGCAAACTCCTGTTTGCTTTCCCGCCTGAAAGGCTATTTCACTTGCAGGTCTACATCGATGTTTCCTCTCGTCGCCTTGGAGTAAGGGCAAAATTCGTGCGCGGCCTTCACAAGCTCCTCGGCCTTTTCTTTTTCCAATCCGCCTGCGGAGACAACGAGCTGAACGCCAATCTTAAATCCGCCGTCACTTTCATCCTTTATTAAACTTACACGGCCTTCTACCTCAGATTCAAGATCAATGCCCTGCTTTTTGGCGACGAGTTCCAATGCGCCGCCGAAGCATGCTGCATACCCTGCGGCAAACAGCTGTTCAGGATTTGTTCCTGTCTCTCCTTCCTTTTTTTCATTCGGCATGACAAGATCGTAATCCAGGATTCCGTCATCTGAAGCGACGTGTCCGGATCTTCCGCCTTTTGCCGTTGCTTTTGCTGTGAATAATGCAGTCATCTCAACTTCCTCCCCTAATGTTTTTGTCCTTACTTCTTATATTTCACAAAACGCGCTTTTTAAACATGATACTTGTGAAAGAATAGGAAAAAGACGAAAAATCTTATACAATAAAAACGGAACAAAATAAAAGTTGGTGAATCGATGGCAAACGAATTTGAACATATGAAGCTTGACAGGCAGCTGTGTTTTCTGCTTTATGCCAGTTCGCGCGAGATGACGAAGCTGTACAAGCCGCTTCTCGATGAGCTGAACATTACCTATCCGCAATACTTGGCGCTTCTTTTATTGTGGGAGCATGAAGGTTTAAGCGTGAAGAAAATGGGGGAGCTTCTTTACTTGGACTCAGGGACTCTGACACCGATGCTGAAAAGAATGGAGCAACGCGGGTTGATCACGAGGGAACGGTCGCCTGAAGATGAACGGTCTGTGATCGTCAAACTGACTTCCTCCGGTGCAGAGATGAAAGAAAGAGCAAGCTGCATCCCGCAAACTATGCTGGCGCAGACGAACCTGCCCGTTGAAGAGCTCGAGCGATTAAAACACTCGCTCAGTTCGCTTCTTGCTTCAATGACGAAAGAAAACAGAAAGTAAAAGCGCCTTCAATTGGAAGGCGCTTCAGCTTGTCGACAAA
>NZ_JBALMR010000123.1:0-1462 GCF_036963165.1 Bacillus sp. JJ675
TAACAAGGAAAGGCCGCCGGGTATTGCCGGCGGCTTCAGCTTGTCGACAAAGTCACAAAAAAAGTGGCTTGATCGACAAGCTTTTTTTGTTAAAATGTGTGTGGAATCTAATTTTTGGAGGTTTTACCATGTTGACCAAACACTCTAAAGATCAGCGTGAACAGCTTGAAGTCTTTGCCTTAAGTGAGCTTGTACCTGAAGACCATTTGGTCAGGAAGATGGAAGAAGCCATTGATTTTTCATTTATTTATGAAAAAGTTGCCCCTCTTTATTCTTCAAAAGGGCGTCCAAGTATTGATCCTGTTGTACTGATTAAAATGGTGCTCATTCAATACGTGTTTGGTCATCGCTCCATGCGCGAAACCATTAAGCGAATCGAAACTGATGTAGCCTATCGCTGGTTTATTGGATATGGATTCTCTGAAAAAATCCCTCATTTTTCAACCTTCAGTAAAAACTATGAACGTCGCTTTCATGACACAGACCTATTTGAAACAATCTTCTATAAGATTTTACGTCAAGCCATGGATCTCGGCCTCGTCGATCCTTCGGTCGCCTTCATCGACAGCACACATGTCAAAGCGAATGCCAATAAGAAAAAGTTTGTGAAAAAGATCGTAAGAAAAGAAACAAGAGCTTATCAGGAGCAGCTAGATCAAGAAATTAATGCCGATCGCGAAGCGAACGGAAAAAAGCCCTTAAAGCCCAGGCGATGCTTAGAGGAACGAGAAGTAAAGGAAAGTACAACTGATCCTGAGAGCGGATATTTTGTCAAAGGCGAACGAGAACGTCTTTTTGCCTATGGATTTCATACAGCTTGTGATCGGAACGGATTTGTGCTGGGAACGGTTGTTGAGCCTGCCAATATCCATGACAGCCAAGTGTTCGCGTCGCTGTTTCAACAAGTAAAAGAGCGCGTTGCCAAGCCTCATACGGTCGCAGTTGATGCCGGATACAAAACACCGGTTATCGCAAAATTTCTTCATGAAGAAAACGTTCGCCCTGTTATGCCTTACACGCGTCCGCAAACCAAAAAAGGATTCATGAGAAAACACGAGTATGTTTACGATGAATTTTATGATGTCTATATCTGCCCGCAAGACCATATTCTCTCCTATCGCACAACCAATCGGCAAGGTTATCGAGAGTATGCTTCAGATCCAAAACGATGTAAACCATGTCCATTACTACATACATGTACAGAAAGTAGAGATCATCGAAAGATGATTCACAGACATATCTGGCAGGATCATTTAGACGAAGCTGATCATCTTCGGCATACGGAAGAGAATAAACAAATCTATGCCAAACGTAAAGAGACGATCGAACGAGTTTTTGCCGATTTAAAACATAAGCATGGCCTGCGCTGGACAACCCTACGGGGAAAGAAAAAATTGTCCATGCAGGCGATGCTTGTTTTCGCTGCCATGAATCTGAAAAAGCTGGCGAATTGGACCTGGAA
>NZ_JBALMR010000124.1:0-14431 GCF_036963165.1 Bacillus sp. JJ675
AAAAAGACAAAAATCCTTGTCATTTCAAGGATTTTTGTCTTTTTTATTCACGAATATGTTTGCGATTTGTTGTGAAACAGATACAATAAGTCTTGGACAGTTTTTTTAAGAACGATTTTCCAATCGTACCTGCGCCGCCTTGTGCTGCATCAGGAGATTCGTGTAAAATAACGGTTGTGCCAACAGCCGCATTATTTTTGACATTTTTCTGACAACACTTGAAGCGATGCGGGGAAATCAGCCGGATATCGCTTTGATTTATATATTAGAGTGTGTATTATTCTTTATAAGCAATGTTTGATGTTTGAAAGGGGTTTATGCATTTGGTTAAAAAACAGCAGGTTGACTATAATGATGATTCCATTCAGGTGCTCGAAGGCCTTGAAGCGGTCAGAAAGCGCCCCGGCATGTACATCGGTTCAACGGACAGCCGCGGCCTGCACCACCTCGTATACGAAATCGTCGACAACTCCGTTGATGAAGTCCTTGCAGGGTACGGGGATCACATTATAGTAAAAATACATAAAGACAACAGCATTTCGGTGCAGGACAGAGGCCGGGGAATGCCGACAGGAATGCATAAGCTCGGCAAACCGACTCCTGAAGTCATTTTGACCGTGCTTCACGCCGGAGGAAAATTCGGCCAAGGCGGCTATAAAACGAGCGGCGGCCTTCACGGCGTCGGAGCATCTGTCGTAAACGCCCTGTCCGAATGGCTGACCGTAACGATCGAACGGGACGGCAATATATACAGGCAGCGCTTCGAAAACGGCGGGAAACCGGCGACATCCCTTGAAAAAATCGGAACGACGAAAAAAACCGGCACTCTGACTCATTTCAAGCCGGATCCGAAGATGTTCAGCACGACAACGTATAACTTTGAAACGCTTGCGGAACGGCTGAGAGAGTCCGCCTTTTTATTAAAAGGCTTAAAAATTGAATTGATCGATGAACGCCACCAAGTACACGAAACGTTTCTTTACGAAAATGGGATTGAAGCTTTTGTCGCATATTTAAATGAAGAAAAAGACACATTGTCTGAAGTGGTGTCGTTTGAAGGAGAGCATAACGGGATCGAAGTCGATTTCGCATTTCAATTCAATGACGGCTATTCTGAAAACATTCTTTCGTTTGTCAACAATGTCCGGACGAAAGACGGGGGAACCCATGAATCCGGCGCCAAGACGGCGATGACGAGGGCGTTCAACGAATATGCGAGAAAGGTGGCCCTTTTAAAAGAAAAGGACAAAAACCTAGAAGGCGCAGATATCCGGGAAGGGCTTGCGGCAATTGTGTCTGTCCGCATACCTGAAGAGCTTCTGCAGTTTGAAGGCCAGACAAAAGGAAAGCTCGGGACAAGCGAGGCGAGGTCTGCGGTGGATGCCATCGTCTCTGAACAGCTCGCATATTTTCTGGAGGAAAACAGAGATACGGCGACTTTGCTCGTCAAAAAAGCCATCAAAGCGGCACAGGCGAGGGAAGCCGCACGCAAAGCAAGGGAAGAGGCCAGAAGCGGAAAAAAAAGAAAGAAATCCGAAGCGACGCTCTCAGGCAAATTGACGCCGGCTCAGTCGAGAAATCCGGCCAAAAACGAATTGTACCTTGTTGAGGGGGATTCTGCGGGCGGCTCCGCCAAGCAGGGAAGGGACCGGAAATTCCAGGCCGTCCTGCCGCTTCGCGGAAAAGTCATCAACACAGAAAAAGCAAAGCTTGCCGACATCTTTAAAAATGAAGAGATCAATACGATTATTCATGCGATCGGCGGAGGCGTCGGCGCCGATTTTGACATCGAGGATATCAACTATGATAAAGTCATCATCATGACGGACGCCGACACAGACGGCGCCCATATCCAAGTGTTGCTGCTGACCTTCTTCTACCGCTATATGAAGCCTCTGATCGAGCACGGAAAAGTGTTTATTGCGCTTCCTCCGCTTTATAAAGTCAGCAAAGGCTCAGGCAGAAAAGAGATCATTGAATACGCTTGGTCTGACGAAGAAATGGACGATGTCCTGAAAAAGGTCGGAAAAGGATATACGATCCAGCGCTATAAAGGTCTCGGCGAAATGAACGCAGATCAGCTGTGGGAAACGACGATGAACCCGGAATCGCGGACGCTCGTCAGGGTGAAAATCGATGACGCTGCCCGCGTAGAACGGCGCGTGACGACACTAATGGGCGACAAGGTTGAACCGAGAAGAAAATGGATTGAAAAAAATGTCGCTTTCGGACTTGATGAAGACAGCAACATTCTGGAAAATGAGAACTTATCGGTCGCTGAGGAGGTTTAAATAGATGGCACAGCCAGAAGTATTTCATGATTTACCATTGGAAGACGTGATCGGCGACCGTTTCGGCCGATACAGTAAATACATCATTCAAGACCGGGCCCTGCCCGATGCGCGTGACGGACTGAAACCGGTGCAGAGGCGGATCTTGTATGCCATGCATGCCGAAGGAAACACGCACGATAAAAATTTCCGCAAAGCAGCCAAAACGGTCGGTAATGTCATCGGGAACTACCATCCGCACGGAGACAGCTCCGTCTATGAAGCGATGGTCAGGATGAGCCAGGACTGGAAGGTCCGCAACGTGTTGATTGAAATGCACGGTAACAACGGAAGCATCGACGGAGACCCTCCGGCTGCGATGCGGTATACGGAAGCACGGCTCGCGCCGATCGCGGCGGAGCTATTGCGCGATATCGACAAGGATACGGTCGAATTCGTCCCAAACTTTGATGATACGAGCAAGGAGCCCGTCGTCCTTCCGGCGATGTTCCCGAATCTTCTCGTGAACGGATCGACCGGTATTTCAGCCGGCTATGCGACAGACATTCCGCCGCATCACCTCGGAGAAGTCATCGATGCCGTTATTAAGCGGATCGATTCACCGAACTGCAGTGTTGACGACCTTATGGAATTCGTAAAAGGCCCCGATTTTCCGACAGGCGGAATCATCCAGGGAAAAGAGGGCATCAAAAAAGCTTATGAAACCGGAAAAGGAAAAATCATTATCAGGGGAAAAGCCGAGATTGAAACGATCAGAGGCGGACGCCAGCAAATCGTAATTACCGAAATTCCGTTTGAAGTCAACAAAGCAAACTTAGTGAAAAAAATGGATGAATTCAGGATTGATCGGAAGGTAGAAGGGATTTCAGAAGTCCGCGACGAGACGGACCGAACAGGCCTCAGAATCGTCATCGAGCTGAAAAAAGAAGCGGATGCGAAGGGCATCTTAAATTTCTTATACAAAAACACCGATTTGCAAGTCCCGTATAACTTCAACATGGTGGCCATTCATAACAGAAGGCCGATGCTGATGAATCTGACCTCGATTCTTGATGCCTACATCGGGCATCAAAAAGAAGTCATCACCAACCGTTCGCAGTATGAGCTCAAAAAAGCGAAGGAAAGGCATCATATTGTCGAAGGACTGATGAAAGCTCTGTCCATTCTGGATGAAGTCATTTCAACGATCCGCTCATCAAACGATAAGCGGGATGCCAAAAACAACCTGATCGACAAATTCGCTTTTACGGAGCCGCAGGCTGAAGCCATCGTTTCATTGCAGCTCTACAGATTAACGAATACAGATATCACGGCTTTACAGGAAGAGGCAAAAGAGCTTGACCAAAAAATAAAAGAGCTTGAAGCGATTCTCTCCAATGACAAAAAGCTGATGAAGGTCATCAAGGACAATCTGAAAAAGCTGAAAAAAGCCTATGCGGGCGAAAGACGGTCAGTGATCGAAGAAAAAATCGAAGAGATTAAAATTAATCTTGAAGTCATGGTAGCGGCGGAAGATGTGTATGTGACGGTGACGAAGGACGGCTATATCAAACGAACAAGCCAGAGATCGTTCGCCGCTTCAAACGGCCAGGATTTCGGCATGAAGGATACGGACCGCCTGCTCTGTCTATTGGAAATGAACACGACAGACGTGCTGCTGCTGTTTACGAACAAAGGAAGCTATGTCTACTGTCCTGTCCACCAGCTACCGGACATCAGATGGAAGGACTTGGGCCAGCACATTACGAATATCATTTCAATTGACAATGATGAATCCATCGTAAAAGCGATACCTGTCAAGGAATTTACAGACTCGGAATACCTCCTGTTTTTCACGAAAAACGGGATGGTGAAAAAAACCCCGCTTCTTCAATATAAAGCACAGCGCTATTCTAAGGCGCTGGTCGCCTTGAATCTAAAAGGCGATGACGAAGTGGTGGATGTCCATGTCACAGATGGCACGAAAGACGTGTTCATCGCTACCCGCACAGGCTACGGCCTATGGTTTACAGAGGAAGAAATCAGCGTGGTCGGCGCCAGGGCGGCCGGCGTGAAAGGCGTGAACTTAAAGGACGGCGATTTTGTCGCTTCAGGACAGATTTTAGAGGAAACAGATGTCCTTGTCCTTGTAACGCAGCGCGGCTCTGTCAAGCGAATGAATCGCACCGAATTTGAAAAAACCTCACGAGCCAAACGCGGCGTTCTCATGCTGAGAGAGCTGAAGAAAAAGCCTCACCGCATCGCCGGGCTGCTCACATGCTCATATCATGACCAGATCATGATTCAGACTGAAAAGGGTGCCACAGAGGAGAGGCTTGTCAAAGAAATCAAGCTGCATGACCGGTACAGCAACGGATCATTTATCATAGATGAAGATGAGGCCGGGGAAGTAACGGATGTATGGATTAGCAAACATGAACAGGAGTGAAATCGACCTGTACCCTAATTGTAATTCAATATCTAGGGGTATCACCTATCAAGCCAACACCAGTGAATACTTAGAATAGAGCCATTTCTGCAAGAACGTTATGCTTCTTGCCTGTGACACAAGTAGACAACACCCATTTTCTGATTCGAAATTAAATAGTGATGAGTACATTAAAGTTCTCTCTGCTTAATTGATAAAGAGTAAAAACAACCCAGTCCATGTTCACGCCTTTAGTGAACATGGACTGGGTTTTCCTTACTACGCCAAGAATTATTGTACTTCTAACTCTTTTACAGTTTCGCCTTCAATTAACACCGGTTGATAATAGGTTTCGTTTGGCAAATCCTTCTTTCCTTGTAATTTCTTAATGACCCAATCAGCTGCATCGCGTCCCATTTGTTCTTGAGGGTGTGTCAATGTCGTTAGTTTGATATTCGCATTTTTGGCAATATACGAATTGTCCTGACCAACAATTGACAATTTGTCCGGAACAGAAATATTAAGTTGTCTGCATACATTTGCTACTTCCAACCCTACTTCGTCGTTATAGCAAACAATTGCAGTCAACACGTCTCTATTTTCATTTAGGAACTTCTTGAGGTTTGTATATAGGTCCAGCTTCGTCTCCGTATTGTATGAAAGCACATGCTCCGGTTGAAATCGTAATTTGGCTTCGCCAAGCGCTTTTATATATCCCTTCATTCGATACTTTCCTTGTAAATCATCCTCTTTTGAAATAAGGCCGATTTGTGTATGTCCTTTTGATATTAATTCTTTTGTTGCGAGATAGCTAGACTGCACGTCATCGAGGCAAAGAAAAGGAACATCTAATTCTTCATAATAAGCATTGATCATGATGAAAGGAATATCCTGTTCCTTGAACGACAGGTAGTAAGCAATATTGGGATTGTATAGATTGCTTTTCGTAGGTTCAACAATCAAACCGTCTACGCCAAATGACAACATCATTTCCAAAGCTTTTTTTTCTTGTTCGACATCATTATTTGTACTAGCTAATAGCAACGAATAATTAGCCTCATTCAATCTCCCTTCAATTCCACGAATAATGGAGGGGAAAATGTAGTCAGAAATGTAGGTCGTGATTACACCGATTGTTTTATTATTGGAATTCCCGCCAGATTTTGATTGATACTGGTTACTAACATAAGTGCCAGACCCTTTTTCACTTCTTAAGAATCCCTCGTTCGATAGTTCTAAAATGGCCTTTCGAACAGTGTGCCGGCTAACTTTGTACTCTTCTTGTATGGCGGATTCAGTAGGGATTTGTTCTCCTACGCTGTAAACTCCTGAAAGAATTTTGCTTTTTATATCATCGATGATGACTTTATACTTTGGTTTCATTTCACTCACTTCTTTCATAGTTGTTCGCATTCTAATTTTTAAAATTGAATTATTTGTGTGGACATATTTTATCATGGCTTTGAATGAATTAAAAGATTCCACCTTATTTTCGTGAAAATTAAAAGCAATTATAATTTTTTATGTTATACAAATACCTTTTATTATAAACATTAAAAGAAAAACAACAGAAATATCGTTGTGATATTTATATGAACATATCTTATTTTGATTGACAAATGTACGTACAAAAAATATACTTAGGTTGTTCATAAAGTTAAGCGAAAAGGAAAATGCCTTCTTTCGATTAATTTTGAAATCGCTATCAGAGAGGGGATCAACGTGAAAACGAGCCGAGTAAACATCAAACAAGCGATAACTGAGGGAGAAACATCCCTTGGAATCGAATTCGGATCCACACGTATTAAAGCAGTGTTGATTGATAGTAGTTTTGAAACAATCGCATCTGGAAGCTATGAGTGGGAAAACCTCTTGGAAGATGGAATTTGGACGTACAACTTAGTAGATATTATCACTGGATTACAAACAGCTTACAGTGAAATGAAGAAAAAAGTTGAACGAAATTATGGTATCACCATTCGCAAAATTGGTTCTATTGGATTTTCTGCAATGATGCATGGGTATATGGCTTTTGACAACACAGGGGAGCTGCTTGTTCCGTTTCGAACTTGGCGTAACTCAACAACCAGTGCTGCAGCAAAAGAATTAACTGATAAATTTCAATTCAATATCCCTGAACGGTGGAGCATTGCTCACCTGTATCAAGCAATATTAAATGAAGAGAAGCATTTGCCTCGCATTGATTATATCACCACTTTAGCCGGGTACATTCACTGGTTGCTGACTGGCAATAAAGCAATCGGCATTGGAGATGCTTCTGGCATGTTCCCGATTGATGAATCAACGCAAAATTACAATGAATCGATGGTCAGGCAGTTTGATGAACTGATTTCGATCAAGGGCTATCCTTGGAAGCTGAAGGATATTCTTCCTAAAGTTTATATTTCAGGCGAGCAAGCAGGTGAATTAACCGAAATTGGTGCAAAAATTCTGGATCAATCAAAAAATTTACAACCAGGCATTCCAATTTGTCCACCGGAAGGCGATGCTGGAACAGGAATGGTTGCTACGAATAGTGTGAGGAAACGCACTGGAAACATCTCAGTAGGAACTTCAGTTTTTGCCATGATTGTATTAGATAAAGAACTGTCAAAAGTGTATCCGGAAATTGATTTGGTAACAACACCAAACGGCAGTCCAGTTGGAATGGTTCATGCGAATAACTGCTCAAGTGATATTAATGCTTGGTTGGGATTGTTCCGTGAATTTTTTGAGGCAATGGGACAAAAGGTTGAAACGAATAAATTATTCGAAGTGATGTTAAATAAAGCTTTGGAAGCTGACTCAGATGGCGGTGGTTTACTTAGCTACGGTTATTTCTCCGGTGAAAATATCACAGGATTAGAAAAAGGCCGGCCGTTATTTGTCCGCTCGCCAGAGAGTCATTTCAATTTAGCAAACTTCATGCGGACCCACCTTTTTACAGCTTTTGGTGCTTTGAAAGTCGGAATGGATATTTTGACAAAAGAAGAAAATGTTGCAATTGACAGCATTGTAGCTCACGGCGGTTTATTCAAAACCCCTCTTGTTGGGCAAAAAATTGTTGCAGCTGCAATGAATGCCCCAGTATCAGTTATGGCAACAGCCGGAGAAGGCGGTGCATGGGGAATGGCTATTCTTGCTTCTTACATGATGAACAAAGATCAAGAAGAAAGCTTAGAGGACTTCCTCGACAAAAAAGTCTTTAAAGAGGATGAGGGGCAAGAAATTTACCCTGATCAATTAGATGTGGAAGGATTTGAAGCATTTATCGAACGGTACAAAAAAGGTTTAATGATTGAGCAGGCTGCTGTAGATCATTTGATTTTATGAGTGGAAAGACGGAGGGATTGACGTGTTAGAACAACTGAAAGAAGAAGTATTTCAAGCAAATTTGGACTTGCCTAAATATGGACTCGTGAAATACACATGGGGAAATGCAAGTGCCATTGACCGTGAAACGGGTTTATTCGTTATCAAACCCAGCGGTGTTGATTATGAAACGATGAAAGCTAATGATATGGTGGTTGTTGATCTAGACGGCAATGTTGTTGAAGGAGAGTTAAGGCCTTCATCAGATACAGCGACTCATGCAGTACTTTATAAGCATTACCCCGAAATTGGAGGAATTGTACACACCCATTCAACTTGGGCGACAATCTGGGCACAAGCAGGCCTTGATGTTCCAGCGATGGGGACAACTCATGCAGACACATTCTATGGTTCCGTACCATGTGCCCGTTACTTGACACAAGAGGAGATTGATCGTGGTTATGAAGCAGAAACAGGTCATGTAATTATCGAAACATTTGAAGAGCGTGGGTTAGATATTTTAGCTGTTCCTGGTGTCTTGCTTCATGGTCATGGTCCATTTACTTGGGGCAAAGATGTAAAATCAGCAGTATTGAATAGTGTGGTGTTGGACGAAGTTGCGAAAATGAATTTATTTACACGAGAATTAAATCTTTTTGCAAAAGAATTACCACAACGTATTTTAGATAAACATTATTTACGAAAACACGGTAAAAATGCTTATTATGGTCAAAAGTAATATCAATTCTGTCAAACTATTAATTATCCCATTAATTTAAGAAAAGAGGGTTATTATGTTAACAACAGGGAAAAAAGAATTTTGGTTTGTCGTAGGTTCACAACATCTTTATGGGGAAAAAACGTTGGCAGAAGTCAGAGCACACGCACAAGCCATGACCGATGCATTAAATGAAAGCGCTGTTTTACCATATCCGCTTGTACTGCAGGATTTAGCTGTAAGTGCAGATAAAATTACAAGCATCATGAAAGAAGTAAACTATCGTGACGAAGTAGCCGGTGTCATCACTTGGATGCATACTTTCTCACCTGCAAAAATGTGGATTCGCGGAACGAAATTATTGCAAAAACCATTACTTCATTTAGCGACCCAATTTAATGAAAGTATTCCATGGACAACGATTGACATGGACTTTATGAACCTAAACCAATCTGCTCACGGTGACCGTGAATATGGTTTTATCAATGCCCGTTTGAAAAAACAAAATAAAGTTGTCGTAGGTTACTGGGAGCGCCCTGAAGTGCAACAGCAAATTGCAGAATGGATGGACGTAGCGGTTGCTTATAACGAAAGCTTCAACATCAAGGTCGCTCGATTTGGCGACAACATGCGTAACGTTGCTGTTACCGAAGGGGATAAGGTTGAAGCGCAAATTCAATTTGGCTGGACAGTTGATTACTTTGGTATTGGTGATCTTGTTCAATACGTGAATGCGGTTACTGATGAAGAAATTAATGATTTGTTTTCAGAATACGCAGACCTTTATGAATTTGATTATGGCACTTACAGTCAGGAAGATTGGGAGAACAGCGTAAAAGTACAAGCAAGTTATGAAATTGCGATTAAACGTTTCCTGGATGATGGCGGTTACAATGCCTTTACAACTAACTTTGAAGATTTATATGGGATGAAACAGCTTCCAGGTCTTGCCGTCCAACGTTTGATGGCGCAAGGATATGGCTTTGCTGGTGAAGGGGATTGGAAAACTGCAGCGCTCGATCGCTTACTCAAAGTGATGAGCCGTAACCAATCAACTGGCTTTATGGAAGATTACACATATGAATTAGGTGCTGGTCAAGAATCAATCCTTCAATCACATATGCTTGAAGTTGACCCATCTTTAGCAAGCAACAAACCAAAAATTATCGTATCTCCATTAGGTATTGGTGATCGTGAAGACCCGGCGCGCTTAGTGTTCGACGGAAAAGCAGGAGATGGTGTTGTTGTTTCAATGGCAGACTTTGGTACGCATTACAAACTGTTGATTAACGAAGTTTCTGCATTTGAACCAACTGTTCCAGCACCAAACCTTCCGGTGGCACGGGTGCTTTGGGAAGTGAAGCCTAACTTCCAAGATGGAGTGAAAGCATGGCTTGAGAATGGCGGCGGTCACCATACAGTGGTTTCATTGAATGTAACAACAGACCAAATGATCACTTATGCAAAGCTGGTTGACCTGGAATATGTAGTGATTAAGTAATGCCTTTAACCTCTGAGGAGGTTCTGCTTCCTTGGAGGTGAAAAATTAGTATATCAAATATCAACATATTCATGGTTTTGTAAGCGTTATCGTGACGTTCAGGAAAAATTGAAAGCGTTTAATAATATCCGAATAAAACTATGAGATTTAAAGAGAAATCCCAACAAGTAATATCCAAGCATGTATCTGCAGTTTGAAAACACTTTTATTATTTTTTAAAAAGTCATCAATATTTTTAGCTGCGGGATTTTTACACAATATAATGTCAACCTTGAGGAGGGAACTTTAATGGTTAATGAAAAGAAAATCTCAAGTGGCTTCATTTATTTTTTTGGGGCTTTTGCCGGCATTCTTTTCGGTTATGATATCGGCGTTATGACGGGTGCTTTGCCTTTTCTGCAGCATGATTGGAACCTTCAAGACAACGCTGGGGTTATTGGCTGGATTACCTCTTCGGTAATGTTAGGAGCTATTTTTGGAGGCGCCCTTGCCGGACAACTTTCTGATCGTTTGGGACGGCGCAAAATGATTTTAATTTCCGCTATCATTTTTGTTGTTGGATCCATTTTGTCAGGAATAGCACCTCATAATGGGATACTATTTTTGATTGTTTCCCGGGTTTTATTGGGCTTGACCGTTGGTGCTGCTTCTGCATTGGTCCCAGCCTATATGTCGGAAATGGCGCCTGCACGTTTACTTGGACGGCTGTCAGGAATTAATCAAACAATGATTTGTTCTGGAATGTTGCTTTCTTACATTGTTGATTTTCTGTTAAAAGATTTGCCGGAAACAATGGCATGGCGGTTGATGCTTGGTTTGGCTGCCGTACCTGCTTTGATCTTATATGTTGGAATGTTAAAGTTACCCGAATCACCACGTTTTTTAATAAAGAACAATAAACTTGATGAAGCTCGCAAGGTGTTGAGCTATATTCGCGCTAACAAAGAAGAGATTGATTCTGAAATAACACAAATTCAAGAAACTGCCAGAGAGGAAACAATGGCAAATCAAAAAGCATCATGGGCTACACTCTTAAGCAATAAATATCGTTTTTTATTAATTGCCGGTGTAGGTGTTGCTGCTTTTCAACAATTCCAGGGTGCAAACGCAATTTTTTATTACATTCCTTTGATTGTAGAAAAAGCAACAGGGAATGCGGCTAGTTCAGCGTTGATGTGGCCGATTATTCAAGGAGTAATTCTCGTACTAGGTTCATTAATATTCTTAATGATTGCTGATAAATTTAATCGCCGTACTTTATTAACAGTGGGCGGAACAATTATGGGGCTGTCCTTTATTTTGCCGGCAATACTGAATATATTAATTCCTAATGCAGATCCGATGATGATGGTTGTCTTTTTAAGCATCTATGTAGCACTTTATTCATTCACGTGGGCTCCATTAACTTGGGTCATCGTTGGAGAAATTTTCCCGCTGGCAATTCGCGGGCGTGCGTCTGGGTTAGCTTCATCATTTAACTGGATTGGTTCTTTCTTGGTTGGATTGCTATTTCCTATAATGACCGCTTCGATGTCTCAAGAAGCTGTGTTTGCAATCTTCGGTGTGATTTGTTTACTTGGAGTTGTATTTATCCGGACACGCGTCTCTGAAACTCGAGGTCGCAGTTTAGAGGAAATTGAAAAAAATGAAGAAAATAGACAAATTAACGGAAAAAGCGCGCAAATAAACCTATGAGCTTTGGGGTTGAATGGAAAGGAGCTATCTTGGGCACCGCTTTATCGCAGGGGAAATCTTCGCACCAGTGCATTTTGAACAAAAGTAAAGTACTATACAAACCGTGAACATGATATGGAGGCGGAAAATTTCCCCCTCCATATTTGAAAGAAATTCGTTCAGCTTATATGTTCAAGATGTGAAACAAACTGTGATCTTTGAATCATTTGAAACTTAATTAAATACCATTCCGCCATCAATGATAAGAGCTTGACCAGTCATATAATCTGAATCTGGTCCTGCAAGGTAGGAAACGCATGCTGCTACATCTTCCGGCTCGGATAGGCGTTTTAATGCAATATTTTTAGAGAATTGCTCCAGTCCCCATTCAAATGGCTTGCCTGCTTCATCAGCGGTTTGCTGTGCAATGTCCATCATCATAGGCGTTTTAACAATGCCCGGACAAAAGGCGTTTACAGTAATGCCTAATTCAGCCAGGTCTTTTGCTGCAGTTTGGGTAATACCGCGAACAGCGAACTTTGTTCCGCCGTAAACTGCTAAGCCCGGGTTGCCGACTTGACCGGCTTGAGAAGAAGCATTGATTATTTTTCCGCCGTGTCCAAGTTCTTTGAAGACTTTTACAGCTGCTTGTATTCCCCAATAAGTACCGCCGACATTAACATCATAGACTTTCCGATAATCTTCATAAGTAATGCTTTCGATAGGGGTGGTTGGTCCAAGCCCTGCATTATTTATCACCACATCAAGTCCGCCAAGACTTTTTACTGTTTCATCGACAGCTTTAAAAACATCATCACGATCAGCCACATTTACTTTAACTGCAATTGCTTTACCATTAGATTGGTTAATTTCCTCGGCAACTTTTTTTGCAGTTTCTTCATTGTAATCAGCAACTGCAACAGCGAATCCATCTTCTGCTAAGCGTTTGCAGATTGCTTCACCAATTCCTTGGCCGCCGCCGGTAACAAAGGCAATTTTTCCGGATACTTTACTCATATGAACATCATCTTCTTTCTATATGTAATTAGTATTATATGGTACAGAAATATTATATCTTATATTTGTCGATGTGAAATAAAACCGCGACGTTTGTAAGAAAAATGTGATATTTTACATAAAAGTTGCGATTTTTTGAAAAAAGTTCAACTTTTTAATAGGGGTACAGCCAATTGTCATTAAGACTATACACATTGATATAGAAGAAGCTGAAAACCTATCAAGGCTGACTATTTAGATAAAGTCGGTTTCATTATCTACGAAAATACCAAGTGCATTGCAGTTTCACTCAACAAAGTCTCCCTGAACCGTTGATAACATTTGAGAAAATTCCGGCAAACGAAAAGTCTTGAACAAGGTTGCCACGGCACTTAAAGAGATGGGACGAATAGAAAAGACGATCTTTATCCTGGACTTACATTCTCAAGCGCATCGATGCGCCGCTGTATTCAGCGTTGTTTTAACAAAGGAGAAGCAATGAATGCTCTGGCACGAGCCATTTTTTCGGGAAACATGGAGAACTAAGAGAACGGGCTTTACGGAACGATTAAAGCGTGCGAGCGTTTGAACATCCTGTGAAATAAGATCAAATGAAAAGGCATGAGTCCGGTACAATATCGGACTCATGCCAATCAAACTGCTTTATATTATTGTCTAACTTTTTAAGGGCGCTTTTTTTATTCAGCTGTCCTGGCGATTAAACAGATCGGTAATCGCATGCATAAATTCAATTCCTTGAAATACAAACAAGTTTAAAGCTGTCAATGAAAAGAGACCGATAATCACCATTCTTATGATAAATAACATGTTTAAAACCTCCTGTTTTTTCAAATGCGGTTATGGTTTTGAAACATGTGCATTGCCGAAATAAGAAGAGTGATAGAAAACAGCGAGCATAAATGCCTTCAGATGTTCTTTCAGCCGGTTTATGATGTAAACCCGGACGGAAACCGCAGCCAAGATCAAGAGCAGCAAGAATGCTTCTTTTAATCCGGGCGAATTCCATAACGATTTAGCCTTTTCTTCACCATGTTTGCCGACTGTCAGTTCGTGAAGCTCATCGCCTGTAACAGCCGCTTTTTGTGCATGATGACTTGCAGGCAGGTGGGGCATTGAGAACGAATGAAGGCTTGCAATGACTAGGAAAAACATAGACAATTGCAGAAACAACGACTTTTTCATCAGATCCCATCCCCCCTTTTATTCTCATAATCTTAGCATATTTAATTATATAAGAAAAGATGATTTTTTTGTGACATTTTAGTTAAATTTATTGACAAGTTATTGTTTTGTATTTACCCGTATTTTATATTTTTAGTCTATTCAATGCAGAAAAGGCGCCACTGCAAATGGCGCCTTTTTTCTTTTTAAAATTGACAGCTGAATGAAGTGATTTCATTCAAATCGATGCCGAAATAGACCCAGCGGAATTGACGCGGCCTCCACCTGTATCCCGCGATGGAGCGGCGGCCGACAAAAACAGGGTAGAACCAGAAGCGGCTTCCGTTTCT
>NZ_JBALMR010000125.1:0-205 GCF_036963165.1 Bacillus sp. JJ675
GTATCATGCAATATGTTTTCAATGGTTTTAACTCCATAAGATGTTGTTTGCTTAAATGGGACATCGTAATTCTTTGTATAATTACGTGCAGCCCAGCTTCCTTTATGGGCGGTGAATGGAGTGACAACTATTACTAGATCACTTTTTCTTACCGCAGCCTCTATACGATCTTCATTCTCCGTTCCTTCAAATCCTTGGTATTTAA
>NZ_JBALMR010000125.1:251-1103 GCF_036963165.1 Bacillus sp. JJ675
TCAAATCCTTGGTATTTAATTTGATGCTGATTAAATAATTTTTTTATATTATCATGTGTTTCAACAGCACCTATTACTGTTACACACTTCCCTACATACGCCGGGTTTGCAAAAACAGTATCTTTTTCTTTATCGATATTAACCCCGGATACAGACTTTTTTATAGCAGAAGCTCCGAAGACATTCTTCTGTGCTCTTGGAGCACTATCATGTCGCCAACTGACGAATAGATTATCTTCCCCTTTATTATAAGCAACATCTACAATTGATCCTTTTTCAAGAGAAAATTTTTCAATTATATATTGATTTAAAACAAACTTTCGTTCAATTCCATTTACAATCAGTGCCCCACCGGTTGCAATTCTGTTAATATAAAGGTCTCCTTCTTCCTCATCAATTACACAATATTTGATTTCACGTCTAAGAGGTTCTTCATCATTCATATTGACCTTTTTGTATAGATAAAAATCATATCTTGATCCATCACCCTTTGGTATTGCTTTAATTAAATCTCCCGTTGAAACTGCTAAACGACGTATTTGACCCTCTGGCATTCGTAAGATTTCAGCGGGGTCATGTATACTTTCTAAGTTTCCGTTAACAGGGAGCCTTCTCAATCTGTAAACATGTGTATCACTATCCCCCTTATACTCTTCTATCTTATTTTCCTCTATTTTTTTCTCATCAATATTATTATTTTTAAATGAATCTTTTCCCCCCTCTGCTCTTATATCATCAGACATTAAATCTGGGAGATTATCCATCGCTTTTAAAAAATCTAGATATGATTGAATCTTTTGAGTCAAATCCCCATAATTGTTTTCATCTAATTGGTTAACAAGATTAAATATT
>NZ_JBALMR010000125.1:1152-1838 GCF_036963165.1 Bacillus sp. JJ675
GTTAACAAGATTAAATATTCTGCTCTTTATTTCTAATACAATTAATCTTTTATCCAAACAAATCGCCTCTTTGTTAAAGTCTTCTTCATAATACGAAACTCAAACGTCTAACTCTTTGATGATTACAGTCAATTTGAGTTTCAATAGCTCCTACAGTATTATTTGCAACAGCCAAATCGATTGCAAATTGTTGTGTGTTGAGAAATTTCCAACTTGAAAAATGTTATCTCAAGTGCTTATTTATTGTATTCTCCTTTATTTTGAATCTACTTTACGAACTTTGTCAATTATGTGGAGTAACTTTATTTTGCCCAATCTCAATTGTCACTTATATTATGAAAAACCCACAAATTTCTGGATTCCAATATTGAGGGTGAACACGATTTCAAAAATAATACGAGCAGAAAATAAAGACAAAGAAAAACCTCATCCCTAATAAGGATGAGGCTGTTTTGATCACTCTTCATCTTCCCAATCTTCGTCTTCTTCCCAGTTTTCTTTTTTCTCTTTAAGTCTTTCAAAAAAGAAATTCAAAAAGTTATCTGCAACAATTCTTCCATAACCAGCTTCGTTTGCCCATAAAATTACAGGACATTCTCCATCAACCATTTTGTTGGTATCGAGACAATACGAGAACTCGTCTATATATTCAATTACCGCTATACCTTTCGGTAAATTAAAGTATC
>NZ_JBALMR010000126.1:0-1677 GCF_036963165.1 Bacillus sp. JJ675
ATTTATTCAAACGTATCTGCCGTTTGCAGACGACCAAACAAAACTTTTATTTAGCGCAACTTTAGAGACTGTACGCAAGCAAAACGAAGTAATTTCCGAAATGAAACCGAAAGCGGAGGAACATGATCGTTTTATTTCCGCGACAAATGTGCAGACGTTAGAGCAAGTAGCCAAATCGATTGGAATTGGCCGAAACAAATTAACGACATTCTTACGGACAATCGGTGTATTTGTTCGGAAAGAAGGCTCGCCGGTTCCTTATCAGCGCTACATCAACGAAGGCTATTTTAAAGTTAAACAATCACCGTCTAGGTATTACGGAGTTAACTTTGTACAGACATATGTTACTGCGAAGGGCGTTTCTTTCATCGATAGGAAGCTGGAAGAGTACGGAGGAGCACAAGCGGTCAATTCGTTGCGGATAAGGGAAATTAAAGCCGCAATTTTTAACGGGAGGTATGTTATGTGAATCGTTTATTCTACTGCTACTCAACAACGCTCATGCACTTTTTGAAGGCGAATGGGCGCCGCTATAAATTTACGAAACTCCATCCGCGAACTAATAACCGGATGTGGGTATTCGATAGAGATGCTGACTTAAGCGCTCTGCTGGACGAATATGACGACAGAAAAGCGAGTATGAAGGCGCGATAAGTAGCGCGATTAGTTAACGAAAGGAAGTCGATAGTAAATGGGAAAGCAATTCGAGAAGCTTGCTGAAGAAGCGCTACAACGAAAAAAGTATGCGATGGAAAAAGATAACGGTCTCTCCGGCAACGCACCGATACCGCATGATTTATGGCGGCGCCTGGTTCCCATCGCGAGAGAATACGAGAAAGGTAACGGAGCCATGGCGCAATTGTATACGTACCTCCTGGCGCATGTGAACGGACGTCCTGACAACGATCGATATATGAGCGCTTTTCCCTCGACGGATAAGATCGCCGAAGATACGGGAATAGGGCGAAACAGAATAGCGCGATTAGCAAACGTATTGGAGGCGGTTGGCTTGCTGAAGACTGCGTATGATTATACGTTGAGTAGGCGAAACAAGCTCTACTATCCGCAATATTACAGCGATTTGAGCGACGAGGAAATAAGGCGGAGGCTCGATGAGTTGTACGGTCAATCACCGTAGAGTGACTGACGTCAATCACTGTAGAGTGATTGACCTAAATCACCGTAGAGTGACGGTAATAATAACAAACGCAATAATAACGAACTAATAATAACAAACAAATAATAGCGTGCCTATTCGCTCATGCTCATAGACACGCGGATATTATAGAATCTTAGATCCTTAATCATTAATACCTTATCGCGATAAAGAACTTAATAAATATATCTGCGGTCACGAAGGAGCGAAAGCGACGGAGTGGGCGCCATTCTTTTATACGAAAGGATTGCGTTAATACGCACAATAAATACGGATAGTTATCTATGTATTATGAGGAGGATACGCACAAAAACCTTCGATATGCTGCCTTACGTTATGAGAACGATATGCACAACTTTCGCCTTTAGTTGGCTATACGTTATGAAAGGAACAGCGATTATAAAGAAGGGACGCCACTTCGGAAAAACTACCGAGGCAGCAGCCGTAAACACTGGCGCCTTTCTTTATGTCCGTTGTACGCAAATCACACGAAATTAGACGCCTTAGCCTTCGCCGAGGGT
>NZ_JBALMR010000127.1:0-2877 GCF_036963165.1 Bacillus sp. JJ675
ACTGAACTACTTCCGCGAAAATTGATTGGCAATGCGGATGAAGGGACTTGAACCCCCACGTCTTTAAAAGACACTAGAGCCTGATTCTAGCGCGTCTGCCAATTCCGCCACATCCGCATGAAAATGGTGAGCCATGAAGGACTCGAACCTTCGACCCTCTGATTAAAAGTCAGATGCTCTACCAACTGAGCTAATGGCTCTAAGAATTTCTTAGATAAAAGCCGTTGATATTTTTTTCAGCAACTTTTATATTATATCATAAAAAAGTGGTGCCGGCAAGAGGACTTGAACCCCCAACCTACTGATTACGATTCAGTTGCTCTACCAATTGAGCTACACCGGCCCCTTCAAAAACCAATGGTGGAGGATGACGGGATCGAACCGCCGACCCTCTGCTTGTAAGGCAGATGCTCTCCCAGCTGAGCTAATCCTCCGGGGCAGTCATTCGAGCAACTCTCGATCTGACAAGGACTATTATATACAGGAACACACCCATTTGTAAAGGCTATATTAAAAAAATTTTATTTTCAGTTTTTTCATCATATGTGTTTCTTTTTAAGGCTGAAATGCCGCCGCTTATCTAAACAAAGAGCAGAGCAGCAAAAAAAATTTGCCGCTTTGCTGCTGTTTTTTGATGATAACGCTCTATAATAGGTTCTCCAAATGGTTAAAGAATTCCTGTCTTTTTGCGACAACAAATTTGTACTCCTGCTGGTTTTTCAAGACGACTTTAAGTCCGTTTGGTACAACCAGAAATGTGTTTCGCTTCTCAACCTTTGCAATGTCCTGAATCTTAATGTCGAGCGGTTTGTTTTGAATATTAACGCCGTGCGATGTAAAAAATAAACTTTCACTTGTTAATTTCAGTCTGCCGCCTACCGATTCTATACCTCTGAATAAATTTGCCGGAACGTCCATGATAAAGCCTTCATGTTCAACGGATTGCATCTTATTTCCCCCAATAAATATTTTTTACCATATTTATATCGGCTTTTTTTCTTTACTTATGAAGAGCATACTGAAAGACATTTCAGTTATCATACCGACGATGACGGAGAATTCTCAGACTTTATTGGTTTAAAAATGCAGTATTTGCTATCTTTTTCGTGAAAAACAGCTTGGCTTAGAGTCTGTAAGATTAGACCAAGTCGACAAAGGAGCTCCCAAAAATGAATATTAAAGAAGCTGTGGAAAGAACCGGACTTTCTGCGCATACCATCGATTTTATGAAAGAAGCGGATTAATTCAAATCAAAAGAACTGCTGGCGGCATACGGCAATTTACGGATTCTGACGTAAACTTTCTTATTTTTATAGGTACTTTGAAAAAAACAGGAATGTCCCTTGAAGATATTTCAGAGTTTACAAAGGAAGGCTGTATTTTGGAACGTTTAGAATCAGTGAAAGCCAAAAAGAAAAAGTTACCAATCGCCTCTCGAATATTGAATTATTTATAGAAGCCGTAATTTTATTTTGTGAAGAATACATTTATAAAAAGGCGGGAGAGGACTTTTAATATGACAGAAAAAAGGTATAAAAACGGATTAAACTGATGAACAAAGTTGTTGGAGAATCTTGAAGTCACACTCGTGAGTTTTTAAACGAAATCGCGCCTGACTTTGAACGTTTTTAGTTAAATTCCCATTCGGTGACATCTACAGCCGGCAGGGTTTAGATATCAAATCCCGGGAATTAGCAACCGTTGCAGCCTTGACTGCGCTTGGATTCGCTATTCCCCAGCTGAAGGTTCATATTAATGGCGCCTTAAATGTTGGCTGCTCAAAAGAAGAAATTGTTGAATTAATCATGCAGGTTTCTGTTTATGCCGGTTTCCCAACTGCTTTAAATGGACTGCAGGCGGCTAAGAAGTTTTTGCAGCCAGTGATTTAATGAAAGAGGGATATTAATATGCAGAACCGAAATACATCATTTACTTGGCTTTGGCGGATTACAACACCCCGTAATAAAAAATTACTAATTGATCCACGGCTAAAAAGAATCCCTCTTGTCCCGAAACAATTCAACACATTGAAAGTGTAGATTACATTTTTTTGACCATGCGCATCGGGATCATGCCGAGAATGCCGTATGGCTTGCCAAAAAAACAGGAGCGAAAGTATTCGCAGGCTGGAAACTGGCCGTTCTTCTCCAAAAGAAGGGTGTTGAACATGTTGTTTCCATCAATAAAGGCGGCACCCGAAGATTCGGGGATATTGCAGTTACGGCTGTACATGCAGATCATTCGTCAGTATACGTTGACGGCAATGAGATTTTCTATGGCGGAGAGCCAATGGGCTACATGATCAAATTTGCGAATGGATATACGACTTATCGCGCCAAATACAAACGTCTTTGGGGATATTGCTGAATGATATGAATCAGAGCCGGCGCTATTGCCGATCGGTGATGCTTATACGATGTCCCCCCGGGAGGCGGCTAAGGCAGTCCGATTATTAAAAACGAAGCACGTTATCCCTACCCATTTTGGCATATTTGATTTTTTAACCGGCCGTCCAAGCGAACTTTCTGCTTTACTTTCTGATATTGAAGATTTAACTGTTTATGATATTATCCTGGATATATTATTGAATGGCTGTAAACAGAGATTTGTCCTGTTTCTATGGAAGCTTGACGGGCATGAGTCCGAATTGGGCTCATGCCTTTTCATTTTTACCCTTTTATAAATCATAAATGCAAACATCCTTAACTCTGGCAGAATGCTCACTAACAGTTCGCAGTGTTCGATAATTTCTACTCTAGGTTGTATGTACTGTGGATTTTGAATATTTCGGCGATAGAGCCAAAATATTTTGGCACCGCTGGAATTCATTCCTCAGCTTAGCCAAGGATTTTTTCTCCACATCAAAAAAGGCCAGCT
>NZ_JBALMR010000128.1:0-1841 GCF_036963165.1 Bacillus sp. JJ675
TCGTATTTAAGGCCGCCGAATTTCTTCGGACGCAAATAGTCTATCTCGTTCCCTTTGACCGGCGCTTTGTTAGTCGGATAGATGCGCCATGAGTCGGCAGATGCCGGAAGATATACGTATTTCTTACCGCTAGATGACGACTTGGAACCGCCGCTTCCCGTAAGCTTCAGAACCTGACCGACCATGATTTTATTCGGATTTTTAATACCGTTATAGGACTGGAGTTTCGCCACGCTGACGCCTGTTTTAACCGCAATTTCCGAAAGCGTGTCGCCTTTCTTTACCGTATAAGTCTTTCCGAATGGCTTAGACGCTGGTTTCGCAGGGCTAGACGACTTTCCTCCGAGCGCTTTAAGTTCCGCAGCGATGGCCGCTTTTACTTCGTCCCAACGTCCCTCATCGAGTACACGGTGCGGGCAGTATTTTCCGGACCAATCCTGATGTTTCTTAACGCGATCAACGCCCCAACCGCGCTCCTTCAATAGCTGCGCAATGAATTTAATCGCAAGCTTTTCGGCCGCTTTATACTTAGCGCCGCCTGATTTCGAATAGCAGACCTCGACGCCAATAGACGTACGGTTTCCGGAATTAACACCGTTACCGTCTCCGCAATGCCAGGCGTTACGGTTAGTCGGAAGTCCCTGAACGACTTCCTTATCGTCTACCGCGAAGTGATACGATACTTCGTTGTTGTTCCGAATCATGTACGCAATCTCATTCACTGCTGATGCGTCGTTTGCCGTATTGTGGAACGTGATGTACTTCGCATCCATTGAATACGGACATTTAACCGAATACTTACTGGATGGAACGAGATTTTTCTTTACTGTGATCGCCATGCAATCGTCTCCCTTTCGTTATTTTTCCGTATATAAAAAGCCCGCCGGACTCTCACCGAACGGGCTGCGTTAATCTCTTCCGCGAAACTTTTCCTCGAGCCTATCGAGCTTGTCGATAATGACGTCGTATTTATCGCTGAATTTATCGAGTAGATCTTGTAGCCGCGACTCACGTTCACGGTTCGATTTCATGACGTAAATCAGCAGCCACGTAAAAAGGACCGCGAACGGCCCTTGTGTTAGGAAATATTTGATTACGTCTAATTCTCCGCCCAATGACTACGCCTCCTGTCCGCTCACTTCTTCGTTAGTCCCAGTAGATTCGCTAGTTTCCCCAGAAGGGTCTTCGCTGGGAGGCGTATTGGGATCGTACGGTTCACCGGTAATTTCTTCGTATTGTTCCGGCGTGATGCGGCCGACAGCAACGACATCATAAACTTGTTTTTTCGTCCATCGACCCTTTTCATAAAACCCTTTGATATACGTGAACCAATCTATCATATTACGCTCCTCCCATCGCAATTAGATAGTATAGATCCGCGACCTGCTGAGACAGGACTTCGATTTCGCTTGGTTTCGGTGCAGGCGGCTTCACACTGTCGATATAGTCTTGTGTCGCCGACTCAACCCAAACGCCTTTTTTCGGATCATACTTTGGATCGTAAAGTCCCGCAGGAATTAAAGCTGTTGTACAATTTGGCGGCAGCTCCTCGCCTTCCTCAGTATTTATTTCGATATCGGCCTCGCCGTCATATTTGAAGTTCTCATCGTAGAAAAGAACGTGCATATTCATCGCCTCCGTTACCATAATGGAATTCCGATGTTAAATGAGACTCGCGACACACTTGCGCCATCGTTCGCCAACATACCGTCGTATCTTAAATCTCCGTCAGTCGTTAGTGCGAACCGAGCCGTTCCGTAAGATCCGATCGTCGGTACGACAAAATCGACTGTCTGCGTCGGCTTATTTGTAAATTTCGCGACAGATGTTCCGATAGCCGG
>NZ_JBALMR010000129.1:0-6930 GCF_036963165.1 Bacillus sp. JJ675
TTTAGGGGAGCATATCATAAATGTCCGGGTTTCCTTCGTCAATTAAGACAATTTGAATGTATCTTTTACGAATTGAACGACTTCTTCTGTTGTACTCATAGAAAGAATTTGTTCTTTAAAAGATTCCGCCTCTTTTTTAGAAAGCTTGCTGATTTGCGTTCTTGCCGGAAGAATCGATGTTGCGCTCATTGAGAATTCGTCAAGGCCAAGGCCGAGAAGAATCGGAATCGCAATTTCGTCCCCAGCCATTTCGCCGCACATGCCGACCCATTTTCCTTCTTTATGAGCCGCTTCAATGACAAGCGTAATTAAGCGGAGAATCGCAGGGTTGTACGGCTGATAAAGGTATGAAACGCGTTCGTTCATCCGGTCGGCAGCCATTGTGTATTGAATCAGGTCATTTGTTCCGATGCTGAAGAAATCAACTTCTTTCGCAAACTGGTCGGCTATAACCGCAGTCGACGGAATTTCAACCATCATGCCGACTTCGATGTCATCGGACACCTTGTGGCCTTCTGATTGAAGCTTTTCTTTTTCTTCAAGGAGAATCGCTTTCGCTTCTTTGAATTCATTAACGGTCGCGATCATAGGGAACATAATTTTCAAGTTTCCATATGTACTTGCCCGTAGCAGCGCACGAAGCTGCGTTCTGAAAATCTCCTGCTCATCCAGGCAAAGACGGATGGCTCTGTATCCTAAGAAAGGATTCATTTCTTTTGGCAGTTCCAAGTATGGAAGCTCTTTGTCTCCGCCGATATCAAGGGTACGAACGACAACGGATTTGCCTTCCATACGCTCGAGAACGGTTTTATAGGCATCGAATTGCTCTTCTTCTGTTGGAAGCTGGTCTCTTCCCATGTAAAGGAACTCTGTGCGGTAAAGTCCGACGGCTTCGCCTCCATTTTCGAGAACGCCTTTTACATCGTCAGGCGTACCGATGTTGGCGGCAAGTTCGACATGATGGCCGTCTTTTGTGACGGTCGGCTCGTTGACGAGCTTGGCCCATTCAGCTTTTTGCTCCAGGAACTTTTGGTGTTTTTGTTCGTATTGAGCGATGATCTCTTGTGAAGGATCAACGATCACATCGCCATTGATGCCGTCGACGATAACAGTCACGCCGTTTTGAATTTCCTTCGTCGCCGCTTTCGTACCGACAACCGCAGGAATTTCCAAAGAGCGGGCCATGATGGCTGAGTGGGACGTACGTCCGCCGATATCCGTTGTAAACCCTTTAACAAAACGGCGGTTCAGCTGCGCTGTATCAGACGGAGTCAAGTCACCGGCAACGATGACCACTTCTTCGGAAATCAAGCTCGGATTCGGAATATCGACGCCGAGAAGATGTCCTGTGACGCGCTTCGTGACATCACGGATGTCTGCTGCGCGTTCCTTCATATATTCGTTATCCATTGACTCGAACATGGATACGAACATGTCAGCCGTCTCTTTCAAAGCAAATTCCGCATTCACGGAATCTGATTTGATTTTTTCTTTTACAGGGTTTAACAGCTCAGGATCGCTCAATACTAAAAGATGCGCGGAAAAAATTTCTGCTTTATCTTCGCCAAGCTCTTTCAAAGCATGGCTTTTAATCGTTTCAAGCTCTTTTTTTGAATCCTCGATTGCTTGGTCAAAACGATTAACTTCCGCTTCAAAATCAGAGATGTTTTTCTTTTCAACCGTTAGATCAGGCTCCTCAAGCCGATATGCTTTTGCAATTGCAATACCGGCTGAAGCTCCTATTCCTTTTAATTCAAGCATTACTCGCCAAGTCCTTCGCTTTTCATTGTATCTTCCAATGCAGCAAGTGCATCATTCTCGTCAGCACCTGAAGCAGAAATCGTAATTTCGGCACCTTTCGCAATGCCAAGAGACATAACGCCCATAATTGATTTTAGATTTACGGTTTTACCGTTATATTCCAAATTGATATCTGCATCGTATTTGCTTGCAGTTTGTACGAGAACAGTCGCAGGACGTGCGTGGATACCAGAGTCTGCAGTTACTTTAAACGTTTTTTGTGCCATTTTAATCAATCTCCTTTTAGCTTTAATACATTCACAATATTATATCATACAGCCGCACATGTCATCTGACAAGTACGGCCATTTTATGAACTTATTTTTCGATGCGGACGATTTCGTCTTGTGTCATGCTGACAGAGCCTTCCACATTAAGGCTTACGCTTTCGCCTTCTTTCAGGTTTGTGAAAACGATTGGCGTCATGAGAGACGGTACTTTATCCTTCACTTTTTCAATGTCGACTTCAAGCATTTTCTGTCCCGGTTCAACGCGGTCTCCTTCAGAAACAAACGCCGTGAAGCCTTCCCCTTTCAAGCTGACGGTATCGATTCCAAAGTGAATCAGAATTTCTCTGCCGCCGTCGGATTGCAGGCCGATCGCATGCTTTGTCGGGAAGACGTTAAGCACTTTCCCTTTCACAGGAGAAACGACCGTACCTTCTGAAGGGAGAATCGCAAATCCGTCGCCCATCATTTTGCCTGAGAATACTTGGTCAGGAACGTCCGTGATCGGGTGAATCTCTCCGGAAAGCGGTGAAACAAACACTTCTTCTCCCGCTTCATTTTGAAGAGGCTCTACCATGACTTCTTCAACCTGCTGTTCAACTTCGCCGCCGGCATCCGGGGCTTTTGCAGGTCTTGGCGTCCGACCTGACATGATATCCTGCATTTGCGATTTCAAATTGTCAGACTTAGGTCCAAAGATGGCCTGAATGTTGTTTCCGACCTCAAGAACTCCAGATGCACCAAGCTTTTTCAAGCGTTCTTTGTCAACTTTTTTCTGGTCGTTGACCGTTACGCGCAGCCTTGTGATACAAGCATCAAGGTGCTTGATGTTTTCTTTATCTCCCATTGCGGCAAGAATTTCATAAGGCAGATCTCCCGTCGTTTCCCCGCCGCCTTCAGAAGCGGTTTCGGCTGCGGCATCCTCGCGGCCCGGCGTTTTCAGGTTGAACTTGCGGATCGCAAATCGGAACCCGAAGTAGTAAATAACGGCAAGCACCAAACCGACAGGAATGACAAGCCACCATGCCGTACGGTTAGGCAGAATTCCGAACAGGAAGAAATCGATCAGCCCGCCGGAGAATGTCATACCGATTTTGACGTGCAAGATGTCCATTATCATGAAAGACAGTCCTGCGAACACGCAGTGAATCGCAAACAGAATCGGTGCGACGAACAGGAATGAAAATTCAAGCGGTTCAGTAATCCCCGTCAGGAAAGATGTCAACGCGGCTGAACCCATGATGCCGGCAACAAGCTTTTTGTTTTCCGGTTTTGCTTCATGATAAATTGCAAGCGCAGCAGCAGGCAGACCGAACATCATGAACGGATATTTACCTGTCATAAATGTTCCTGCGGTCAATTGGACGCCGTCTTTAATCTGCGCCATGAAAATCCGCTGGTCACCGCGGACGATTTCTCCGGCTTTATCGGTATAGCTGAAGAACTCATACCAGAACGGAGAATAGAAAATGTGGTGCAAACCGAACGGAATCAACGCGCGCTCGATGATACCGAAGACAAACGCGGCCAGTGCCTCGTTTGCAGCAAGGAGCCCGTTTGAGAAGCTGTTAAGGGCGCCTTGGATCGGCGGCCAGACAATCAGCATGATCAGACCGAGAATTAATGCACAGACAGACGTTACAATCGGAACAAAACGCTTTCCGGCAAAGAATCCCAAATATTGCGGAAGTTCGATTTTGTAAAATTTGTTGTACATGGCGGCAGCCAGAACACCGACGATAATCCCGCCGAATACCCCGGTTGCCAATGTCGGAATTCCCAGCATTGTTGTGTAAGCCGGATGGTTTTCCGTGAAAAATTTCGCTCTTTCAACTGCATCGCTCGGAATGGTACCGTTTTGCAAAAGCACCGCGCTCATCGTTACATTCATGACAAGGTATCCGATAATGGCGGCAATTCCTGCGACTCCGTCTCCATTTGCAAGCCCGATGGCGACCCCGACCGCAAACAGGAGCGGAAGGTTGGAGAAGACGATGTCTCCCGAATTTTCCATAACCTTTGCAATGAGCTGGACCGTGCCATTGGTCAGGAACGGCGCGACCTTTGTCATTTGCGGATTTTGCATGGCGTTACCGAGGGCAAGCAGGATACCTGCGGCCGGTAAAATCGCAACAGGAAGCATGAGCGCCCGTCCGATTTTTTGCAGAACGCCGAATAGCGATTTAAACATGGTGTATACCCCCTCTAAGGATAGTTTGACCTTACAGCAAAAAAACATGACAAACACATTCAAAAGACATTCTTTTTCAATTTAACCGTTTACATTTCCTTTTTTAAACGACAAAAAGGCATGGTGAAAGCGGGTACACAAAGAAACGAAAGACAGCGTCTTCATTTCCTCCCTTTTTTCACTCATGCCTGATCGAATCAGTAACACGTTATAAAGGTGTTTATGAAATTTTATTAGTCAAACGGTACAAATGTAATGTTAAGTAAACGGCTTCTGCCTCATGAACAGGTTTCTTGAGCGATTGCTGCAAGATTTTGATCATCTTCCAAGCAGTATTGTAACATAGCGGATATTCCGTTTTCAACAACAACATTAATTTTTCCGGTTCCTGAGTCGGCTCTTCCCGCGTAATCCTGTCGATCGTAAAACGCAGGTGCCGTATCAGGCGCAAATAGTTGACGCTTTCCCTGTTCACCTTCATTTGAAAGGCGTCTTCAATCACCTGGACAAGCTTCGAAATGAGCTGCGAATGCTGATTGACTTCCGAAAGCGGCCTGTTTGTCAAAGCGCTGTGAATATGAAGGGCAATAAAACCGATCTCCCCTTCCGGAAGCTGAATGCCCGATTGTTCATTAATCATGTCAACAGCTTCTTTGGCGACTTCGTATTCTTTCGGATAAAGGGATTCCGTCTCAAGCAAAAACGGATTTTTCATATCAAAGCCTTGTTCCAATCGCTTGACAGCAAATGCGATATGATCTGTCAGCGCGACATGGATATGTTCATTGAGCGGCTGGCCGATTTTTTGCGCGATATGGTAAATGACATCATTGGCGATATCGACCATTTTTTCATCGACATATGTGAGGAGCTTCTTATACTGCGATTGTTCTTTATCATTTTCCAGAATAAACATTTTTTCATAGTTCTCGTGTTCGATAAGATCTCCGCGCTTTTTGCCAAACCCGATCCCTTTTCCAATCAAAACGGCTTCCTTATAGTCTTCATGAAGGGCGATTAAAACGTTGTTGTTGAGTACCTTTTCAACGGTGAAGGATCTGTTCACGATCCTCAGCTCCTTTTTGTCATTCAATCTCTCATATCGTACAAAACTCATGAAAGCGCGTCAATTTATTTTGCCGTTTTTGATGAAAAATGTCGAATTTTTATCACTGATATTTCACTTATACTGTCGATCTTTCAATCAATCTGTAGGAGACGACCTGCTTTTCCGGCTCCTCCCCTTTGATTCTGTTTTGGAGAAGACGAAAGGCGTGCCTCCCCATTTCCTTCGTCTTGATTTCGATCGTTGAAATGCCGAGCACTTCGCTGATCGGCTGGTTATCGCAGCTTAATAAGGCAAGGGTTCCGGGAATATCGACACGGTGTTTTTTCGCCTCAAGATAAAGCCCTGCTGATACTTGATCATTGGCCACAAAAATCGCAGTCGGTTTTTCGTCCATTCTGCTCCATTTGGAAAACAGCTTTTGCCCGTCGGTAATCGTCAGCGATCGTTCAAAAACCCACTCATCCCGGTAAGGTTCACCGATGGCTTCAAGCGCTTCCTGATACGCCGCCAGCCGGAAATGGCTGTTCACACCGTGTTTGCGCACCAAGCCGATCGCTATTTTTCGATGGCCTTTTCCGATCAAAAAATCGAGCCCGCGGCGAAACGCTTCATGATGCGGGATGCTGACCGTTGAAAAACGGGGATCCTTTGAATCCTGGCACAGAATGAACGGACCCGTATCCCGCCAATTCAAAAGCTCTTCATCTGACATCGCTTTCGAACAAAAAATCAAGCCGTCCACCTGCCGCTGTTTCAGCTGTTCTAACGCAAACATTTCCTTTTCAAGCTGATAATCCGTCTGATAAAGCGCAAAATGGACCCCGGACTTGGCCGCTTCCTCGGCGATGCCTTCGATCAGTTCGCTGAAATACGGCATGCTGACCGTCGGCAGCACAACGCCGATCATGTTTGAAAAGCCTTTCGACAGATGAACTGCATGCACGTTTCTCGTATATTCGAGCCGTTCGATCGTTTCAAGAACCTTTTTCCGCTTTTCTTCCTTCACGTAAGGATGGCCGTTAAGAACCCTTGAAACGGTCGTAATTGAAACACCGGCAGCTTCGGCTATTTCCCTGATATTCGCCATTCGTTTCCCTTCTTTCATTTCATTCTTGCTCTGAAATGCGTTTCATACTCTAAAATGAAAACAGCATCGGTGCTGATCACGTTTTCATTTCAGAAAGGAGAAGAAATATGGGTATTTTTATTCTGATCTTCTTATGCATCATCATCGTACTGTCTTCAAAAGCAGCGATGAGGCCGCTCAACGAAAAACATAAAGTCGAGCCGTTCCGCTCTTTTGACGACTTTTTCATTTCAAAGGATTGATTTCTCTCTTTAAGTGTAAAAGATGTCAAAATAAAGAGGAAGAGAATTCACGGTTTATCATCTACAAAAAAGAACCCGCAGCAAGCGGGTTCCAACATTCAGGAAATCACAGTCAGCTCTTTCGGGAACCGGGTAAGCGCTTCTGCGCCGTCTGATGTAACGAGCACATCATCTTCGATTCGGACCCCGCCGATTTCCGGTACATAGATGCCGGGCTCAATCGTATATACCATTCCTTCTTTTAACAGCTCATCATTGTTATGGCTCATGGACGGATATTCGTGGGGTGAGATTCCGAGCCCATGGCCGAGGCG
>NZ_JBALMR010000129.1:6939-16597 GCF_036963165.1 Bacillus sp. JJ675
ATCGAGATCGCCGATTCTGACGCCGGGCCTGCTCATTTCAAGGGCAGCGGTTTCGGCTTGGAGGACGGTTTCGTAAATGTCTTTTTGGCGGTCGCTCGCGTTTTTGAAGACGAGCGTCCTCGTAATGTCAGAGCAATACCCGTCGATGATGACGCCCAGATCAAAAAGGACAAAATCGCCCGTTCTTAATGTCCGGCTGCCGGGATTGCCGTGCGGCTGGCCAGATTTTTCCCCGAATAAGACCATCGTGGAAAACGACATCCCCTGAATTCCCTTTTTCTTCAACTCATATTCGATTTTGGCGACGACATCGATTTCCGCGATGCCCTCTGTTAGAGCGGCTGCCCCCGCTTCAACCCCGTAGTCGGCAAGCTTTGCCGCTTCGCGGAGAATGCCGATTTCCTTTTCATCCTTAACGACGCGAAGTTCGTTCAGCTTTTCTTCCGCGGAAACGAGTTCCGCCCCATTTGTAACGTGCTTCAGCATATCGGCGCGCGACAGGGAGATCGCTTCTTTTTCGACTGCGACCTTCGCAAGGCGCAAGCCGCGTTTTTGGAGCGCGGCTGAAATGAGATCCCACGGATTTTCATGATCCTCATATCCGATGATTTCATACGCCCAGCCGGCCTCTTTCGCCTGATTTTTCTCCATCAGCGGACAAACAAAAAACGGCTCCTCATGCTGAAACACGAAAACGCCCATCAGCCGTTCATGCGGGTCTGTATAAAAGTGAGTCAAATAAAATACATTTTCTTTTGAATGGATAAAAGCTGACGAAATATCTTGTTCCTTCAGCCAGGATGAAAGTTGCTCAATTCTTTTCACGTCCGGTTCCCTCCTAAAAACATGTTGCTTCATCTATATATTGTAGCAGTTTTTTAAGGCGCGTGCCTGATGAAGGCCGGGAAAGGAAAAGGCTGCCGGTTGACACGGCAGCCTTTTGCTACATTAAGATTTTAAAAGCCTGAGTCCGTTTAAGATGACAAGCAGCGTGCTCCCTTCGTGGCCGATGACGCCGAGCGGCAGGTCGAGGATCTGGAGGAAGTTGCTACAGATCAACAGGCAGATGATGCTGAGCGAAAAGATGACGTTTTGTTTAATGATCGTGTTCATTTTCTGTGACAGCCGGATCAGTTTCGTCAATCCCTTCAAATCATTTTTCATAAGCACGATATCCGCCGTTTCGAGCGCTACATCAGTCCCGCCTCCCATGGCGACTCCCACGTCGGCGGACGCGAGAGCTGGTGCATCATTGATCCCGTCTCCGACCATGACGATCGTTCCGTACGTTTCCTTTAGCTTTTCCGCTTCCGTTACTTTGCTGTCAGGCAGACATTCGGATACGACGATGTTCAGTCCCGCTTCCCGCGCGATGGCCGCTGCTGTTTCAGGCTGATCGCCTGTCAGCATCGCAGTCTGAATCCCGAGGCGGTTCAGCTCGCCGATGACCTCTTTCGCCTCTGGCCTGATTTGATCCTTGAGCGCAAAGCAGCCTGCGAGCCGGTCGCCTTTTTTTACGTACACGACCGTTTTTCCTTCCTCGGACAGACGCTTAACCGAATCTCCAAAGGCGCGGATGACCTCACCTTCGCCGACATAGCCGGCTTTGCCGATAAGCCATGTTTCTCCTTCGAATTGCGCTTTCACCCCGAATCCCGAAGTCTCTTCAATCGATACGTTTGCATCAGGGTGAATTCCTTTTGCATCGGCGTACTCGACAATCGCTTTTGCAAGGGGGTGATTTGACTGCTGTTCGATCACAGCCGCGGCGGTCAGGCATTCGTTTTCGGCGATGCCTTCGGCAAGAAGCATATCTTCAACGGCCGGTGCTCCGTACGTGATCGTTCCCGTTTTATCCAATGCGACGATTTTGCTGTTTCCGAGCTTCTCAAGAAAGACGCTTCCTTTAACAAGCAGGCCGTTTCTTGCCCCGTTTGATATCAGCGACAGTGCGGCAGGCATGATCGACGCAACAAGCGCACAAGGCGAGGCGACGACCATAAACACCATCGCTCTGTAGAATGTCTCGCTCCAAGTCCAGCCGAGCATATAATGCGGCAGAAAAAGCAGCAGTCCGACTGCGATCAGAACGCCTTTCACATATACATTTTCAAAGCGTTCAATAAACGCTTGCGACGGAGATACGCTGTTTTGCGCAGATTCGACCAGCTTAATGATTTTTTTGAAAAGCGAGTCCTTGTTCGCCTTTTTGACGCGGACAGTCAAAGAGCCGTTTAAATTGACGGTGCCCGCAAAAACGGCATCTCCGCCCTTTTTTTCAACAGGAATCGATTCGCCCGTAAGCGCGGACTCATCGACACTTGTCTGTCCTGATTCGATTTCACCGTCAGCTGCGATTCGTTCACCGGGTTTGACCATGATGACGTCTCCCGCCTCAAGCTCCGCTGCCGCAACCTTTCTCTGTCTCCCGTCTTCCAATCGGACGGCTTCTTCCGGTTCCAATTTCATCAGGGATGTCAAGTCGCGTTTGCTTTTATTTAGCGTATATGTCTCAAGGGCTCCGCTGAGGGAGAAAATAAAAATCAAAATTGCGCCTTCCGCCCAATAGCCGATCAGGGCGGAGCCAATCGCCGCAAATATCATCAAAAGCTCAACGTTCAGCGTCTTTTCCGATAACGTTTCAAGTATCCCCTCTTTTGCTTTGGCAAAGCCCCCAATGCAAAAAGCGGCGAGAAAAAGGGCGGCAGACAGCGCTTCACGGGCGGAGAACAGCCAGCCTGCGGCAATCAGTATGCCTGATAAAAGAGCCGCAGCCAATTCGCCATGCTGCCTTACATAGTCAAAATTGAAAATCGGATGCCGATGCTCAGTCTTATTTCGAATCTCTAATTGCATTGTTGGTTCCTCCTAATTGAGAATGTAATTCATCGTCAATTTCCTTATAAAAAACAAATTGCCGCCTTCTACGGCAGCATAAAAAGTAAAGATTTCAGTCATTTGATAGCTATTCCCGCTTTATGCGATGCAAAAACGGGAACGTTCATTTTTATTATAGCATGGTATCTTCACGTTTCAACTAATAATTATTATAATTTCTTTTTGATATTAATTATCATTTGCATCAAATCATAAAAAAAGCCGAAAGAAATTTTCAGCTTTTTTTCTCCGCCCATTCCTTCATTTGTTCAACGGTGATCGGCCCGACGACCGATTTCTCCAGCTCCCCTTTTTCGTTAATGAAAAACGTCGAAGGGATCGTCATGACGTTGTACGCCTTCATTATGTCTCCATCGCGGTCAAAAACGATCGGAAATGACAGGTTGTTCGCTTTAATAAAACGATTCACCGCCTGTTCGTTTTTCTCCGCATTCAAGAGGTTGACGGTAATAAGTCTTACGTCTTCATGCTTCTTATCGTAATAGGATTGAAAGCGGGGAAGCTCTTCTCGGCACGGCGGGCACCAGGTCGTCCAAAAATGGATGATCGTTTTTTGCCCTTCGGCGGGAATGACGACCCGCTCTCCTTCTATCGTTTTCATGTGCATCACCGCCGGCGACACATGTTTGGCGGCCGCAGAAGGCTGAAAAGCGAACATCCCTGCCAAAAGCAAAAAAATAAGTGAATAACGCATCATGCCATATCTTTTCATCGTATCTCCCTTTCTTTTTTTATTAGCTTCCCCGGGAGACGAAAAAACTATGAAGATCAGCGGCTCTCGATTCGCGGAGATCCCGTTTTATTTGTTAACATCAAGGTCACGCCCAGCTCCTTGCAAATCGTGACATAATGGAGAGCCGTCAAAAGAAGCATTCCTGTGTTCATCGCGAGAATAACCCCCGTCATCTGCAGCTCCTCCATCGAACCGAGGATATACATCATCAAAAACGATACGGCGCTTGCCCAGACATTGTGGTAAAAGGCGTCTTTGACAAGGCCCATCCCGATCAGGCATGCTTGAAACGGCATCACAAAAAAGTGGAATAAAAAATACGGCCAAAGCAGCTTCAGGTAAAACGCCGCTTTTACTGAATCAAAAAACAAATGGGTCAGCGGTTCTGCAAAATGATACATCACCATCACAGACGGTATACCGTAAAGCAGCGTGATGAAAATCGCCTGTTTGATCCGTTTGATGACCCTGTCGTATTGCCTGTACGCATAGCTTTCGGAAATGCTCGGAATCATGACGACCATAAGCGAATGGGCGATAAAAGCCGGAAAAAAACCGATCGACATCGCAACTCCCGAAAGCATGCCGAACTGATCGACGGCCCCCGTTTTAGAAACGCCCGCGGCAATCAGCGTCCCTTTCACCAAAAAAGGTTCGACCGCATTTGTGACGGCATGGAAAACACGCATGCCGGTAGTCGGTATGGAAACGGTGAGCAGCCGTTTCAGCACATCGCTTCTCCGCAAATGGACATGCTGCCCCTTTGCGGCGGCCCGCCTGACCAAAATAAACTGGGAATACAAATAAACGAACACGACGACTTCGCTTGCAACGAGCACAAACACTGAGATCAACACAGACGTATCGATTTCAAAAGAATACCATTGAAAAAATAAAAACAAGCCGATCAGCTGAAAGATTTTTTTCAATGCATTTGCCGTCGCGATTTTCCCCATTTGCTGGACGCCCATAAAGTAGCCTCTTGCAATCGAGGTAAATGCGACGGTTGGAATCATGCCGATCACAAGGCCTCTGATAAAAGGATGGTAAGAATCAAAAATCGGGATAAAGGGAAGGATGACGGCGGCAGCCGCCGTGGAAAACGCCGTACAAAGCGCCGTCAATCGAAAAGCATGTTTCAGCATGCTTTCATGCAGCTTCGGATTGGATTCCGCGATAAATTTTGATATAGAAACGGGAAGTTCGAGACTCGCGATCACCACAACCAAAAATATTGAAGGTAAAACACTCATATAGAGCCCCATGCCATGCTCCCCAAGCTCCCGCGCGAGAATCATGTTAATGACGAACTCAAGGCATTCTGCAAAAAAAGCAGCTACCGATAGAAGAATAATTCCTTTCACAAAACGGTTCATGAGGTCTCTCCTTGTCTCACTGGTTATACCCCATCATATGAGACAAGTTCAAAAATTATTTTATTTTTCATGCTATCAAATATAAAAAAGCCAAGGCTTTTGCGGTCAAATCGCAAACACATGATTGCCGATGCGTTTGACGATTTTTCTCGTTTTAATCCAGTTGTCTGATGCAGTGTCCGGATTATAAAAGTATAAAGCGTTTGTTTCTTTTTTATGTTGATCGACCGCTTCTTCGACAGCTTTCTTCGATTCGCGGTCCGCTTTATGGTTGATGCTCCCGTTAAGAACAGGCTCAAAAGCGTTTTTTTGGTAAATCACGCTTTTTACGCTGTCGGGAAACCCATGGTGCTCCACACGGTTCAGCACGACGTCGGCCACAGCGACCTTTCCTGCAAAAGGCTCGCCTTTGGCTTCAGCGTGCACAAGCCTTGACAATAAATCTTTCTCCCCGCCCGTCAATTTCGGCTCTTCTTTCTCTTCGCCTTTCCTTTCATGGCGCGGCCGGGGCGCAAGTTCGATGATCGTTTTTTCATCGGTCATATGGGAAAAAGCAGGATGTGGTTCCCGGTCAATGCTTGAAAGCAGCCGGTCCATTTCCTGTCTGTCTTTTTTCGAGAATATCTTGACGGCCTGTGTATGTTCGATTTTTGCCGCAGGGAGCATGCAGATTATAAAAGCAGCTATCGCAGCAATTTTCGATTTCATTCCATTCCTCCTAGTCAACCACTTCGAAAAAACATATGTATTACGGTAGCAAGACAAACCGTTCATTTCACTAATAAATTTTTGGCAGGCCTTCCATCAAAGCGTCCAGCTGGCACATTATTGTATAGACAGGGCACGGATTTTACAGAAAAAAACAAAACATCCAGCAATACTTGTGCTGAATGTATAGGATTTCATCATATAAAAAGGCTTTCTCATCGGTTGAGAAAGCCTTTTAGCTTCTTGGCTCTTTCATGTATTGAAAAATGACGTCTCCCCCGCGCTGGGCAATCCCCCGAAAGTGCTTGAAATCCTCCTGCTTCGTCAAGATGGCTCTAAAAGAAAGAAAATCCTCTTTTTTCACGCGAAATTCATGAATGTTTCCCGATCTCAAGTTCTCGATGTGCTCCATAGCATTTTCCTCTGTCAACTTGTCCCTCTCCTTCCTTTTAAAAATCACCTTTAACTAATTAACTATACCACTAAGCAAAAACGCGTACAACAATTGTCACGTTCTCCCCCATTTCGCTTTACTTCTCTATGAAAATATTGCAAAATACTTTCAATAGGCAAAAACATTTTATAAGGAGAGGAAGCCACGTGAAAATTGCAAAAGTCGGGAACGTCATCGAATTTAAAAACGGACTCACCGGAGTCGTTGAAAAAGTAAACGAAAACTCGGTCATCGTTGATGTCACGATTATGGACAACTACAGAGACTTAGAATTGGACTCCTTAACCGTCGTCAACCATAAAAACTACAAAATTATAAAAGACTCCTTTCATTAATCAAATCTCCGATTCATCATGTTTTTCCACGCAATCTGCAACAATTTCCGCACGAGCTTCTAAAGAAGGAAAAACCGCCGTCTGGCTGGGTACGGCGGTTTTTCTCGATCTTCCTGCATTACCTAATGTACCTTTCTCCCATAAAATTAATGGAAATCAAGTCTATTCTATATAAAGAAGCACACAAAAAATGAATATTGACACAGAAACCTCGTTAGAAGGAACGGTATTCGCCTGATTCCTTTAGAAATAAAACATAGAATTAATTTCCTGCTCTCAGCTTTTTTACGAAAAGTAATTCATCCCGGATTGGAATCCCGTTATCGGCTTTCAAAGGAATCTCAGGTTTTATTTTTCTGGCTTTTTCAACTGCGTTCACATACAATTCCGCAAACGCATAACCTCTCTTTTGATAAAAGCCGATCGCCCTTATATTATCGTTGGTTGTGATTAACTTCACGCTTTCGCACCGTTCTTGCTCAGATGCCCGCTCCACTTCTTTTAAAAGGGCAGACCCGATCCCTTTATTTTCAATGATGCTGTCCAATGAGACAATTTCGCATTCGTTTTCATCCATGACGAACGTAATTAAACCTATGATGTCCCCTTTTTCATCCAATGCGGCATAACCTTCTAATTCATCGCATTGAAATGAACCATTGGAATTTACCATGACAGGGCTCCCCCAATGTGTGCTAAAAAATTGCGCAACCGCCGATTTCGGCAAATCGCTTGTTGGCATGACTTTCATTTCTTCCCCTCCCTGTATTTTCCCATTGTTTTTCAATCTTTTCATATTATAAACTTGTCATACATTAGTCTATATCGTGTATGCACAAAGCCTAGCGATACGGCTGTCGGTAAATTTATTTATTTTTCCCTGCATTTGAAGTATTCATTATCAATAAGATAAAGAACGAAGCAATCAAACAAAAAATAATGTCTGTTGCATTCAATGTGTTAAATTGAAATAGCTTTTTTATTCCGAGAATCATCATAAACCCGAAAAAACAGATGGTAAAGAGAGCCAATCCAAAAAACCTCACCTGTCTTGGAATAGACAACCAGCATTTTAAAAGCTTTTCAGAGATTTTGCTCATTTCCCCATCCCCCTATCCATAAATTCACAGTTGGAAACGTTGTACCTTCTAGTCGTTCCTCTAAAAGAATCGGAAACGGCCGCCTTTATTGATAACAATCGATTATTTATAGTTTGCATTCCTGCTCAAGTCTCTCAAAAATTAAATTGCATTCAAGAAGATAACAACCGTCTCTGCTAATTTTATCGTTATTGATGATATATTTCTATGCCTGGCGCAGAAGGGCTTGCAGTATGTAACGCGGCAGTTTAGTTTAATAAAGTGATAGATTCAGCTCTGTAATAAAGATTGTTCATTTATCTCAAAGTTTGATTAAATCAGGTATTTAATGATGATACCCATTTGTGTATAATTAGAAGAATATTCTGATATTTATTATTTCTACAGGTGGGATAGTGATGGAAAAACACGAATATGAGTGGATAAAACAAACGAGACAGGTTTTGCTAGACCAGTGTAAAGAATTGAACGGCAATGATTTTACAAAAGAGTTTGGATTTGGTTTTCAAAGTATAAGAGATTCTTTAGTTCATGTGGCGGGTTGTTATCATGCTTGGCTGGGGTCTTTTGTGCTTTCAGAAACATCTTCACCACTATTAACAAAGGAAGCAATCAATGGTATGCAGATAGAGGATATTCAACATTATTTTCAACAGGCGAATGTATATGTAGATGCTGTATTTGAACAATTCACTGATAAATTTGATGATATTATCGAAAAAGAGCCTTCTTGGAAAGTAGGCAGTGGGGCTGTAAGAAAAACGCCACACCAATTACTAATCCATTCTATTACGCATGAATTTCATCATAAGGGGCAAATTGTAGCAATGCTACGGTTGCTTGGTTATATTCCTAAAAATACAGACATTTTGGGACTACCTGAAAAGGAATTTGCTATACATAAATAATAGATAATGAGTTATTAACCTAACGGGGTGACGGCGTTTCGGTTACGTCTAAGCCGCTGTATAAGCGAAAGGAACTGCTGGCCGGCCTGAATACCGATCATCCTAACGTTAAGGTAGTCGATAGTGTGCGCAGCCGTGCTGCGGATTACTTGAATTAGTCCGCGAGAACAAGATCGAGGGGACGTTATGGAGCGCGTTGATTCGACTTATGCGGAGAACAGGCGGTCAGATCGCTGGCTGAAGGTCGTGAATTACGAATATATCGACGTTTTCACAACTGGAATTTTCGTACTTGGACGGACAATATCCGGTATTATGAGTTTATGCCGAACGATGCCCAGCGGAGGTTGAGCGGATATACGTTAAGAAAGCGGGGAAATCCGTCTATATTGAGCCGATTGGTTGCCGGGTGATACCGATTCAAAACAAAGAAAGGTTGCTGCGGATTCCTTTGTTTCATGAATGGCGTTGAATTGGACGGTCATAATCAGAGGTTGAGACGGATGGATTACGAAACAAAGGGCCATGATATTATGATGATAAGGAGTATCCGGACGTTCGCCATGAACGCTGCGGAACTGCGATTACACGTAAACACCACGAAATACGAACGATGAAGATACGGGATAGGCGACGAACAGACGAACGAAGACGTAAATGAGACAGATGACGGTGTGATCTCATTTTTACACACTTCGATTAACGAATTGAATCGCGCTTCATATTGACGATCTAACATCCGGTCCAGCACGCCTTATAATATCCGGTTAAATTTCAAATAAAAAAAAGACGCGTAACAGCACGCGTCTCGGTCACAACCGCAAACAATCTCCTCGCCCAGTCCACCACTGCAAAATGCCGTTTTTTTACGGGTCACACTATCTGATATATTGCGTGGTCTCACTTCGTTTCACACTCCGCTCCAAAACGGAAACATCAACGATTATCCACCGTCTCCGGATACAAATCATGATTCATCAAGCGGTATTCCGCCATTTTCTCGTATTTCGTCCCCGGGCGGCCGTAGTTGGTGTACGGGTCGATCGAGATGCCGCCCCTTGGCGTGAATTTGCCCCAGACTTCGATGTAGCGGGGGTCCATCAATTCGATCAAATCGTTCATGATGATGTTCATGCAGTCTTCGTG
>NZ_JBALMR010000130.1:0-3528 GCF_036963165.1 Bacillus sp. JJ675
CTCTGACTAAGAACGGAAAAGTGGACAGAAAAGCATTGCCTGAGCCCGACAAAACGGCCGCATCAGAAACGGAGTATGAAGCGCCGAGGAATGAAACCGAAGAAAAGCTGGCAGCGATGTGGCGTGAAATTTTAGGCGTGAAGAAGATTGGAATCAATGACCGCTTCTTCGAAATGGGAGGCCACTCTCTCAAAGCCGCAGCGATGACGGCTAAAATTCAGAAGGAGCTGAAGACCGAAGTTCCTCTTAAGCAAATATTTAAAACGCCGACAATTAAAGGGCTTGGAGAGTTTATTCAATCAACGAAAAAAAGCGTTTATTCATCTATCAAAAAAGTGAAAGAAAAAGAATATTATCAGCTCTCATCCGCCCAAAAAAGATTATACATTCTCAACCAAATCGAAGAGAGCGGCTTGTCCTATAACATACCTTTTACAATGAAAGTAAAGGGCAGCTTTGATATACGCCGGTTTGAGGATGTATTGAAAAAATTAACGGAAAGGCACGAAGTGTTCAGAACCTCCTTCTTGATGGAGAATGGCGAGCCTGTTCAAAAGATTGAAAAGCATATCGATTTTCGCATCAAGTACAGCGAATTGGGATCTGATAGCATTTCAGACAAAATAAAGGCTTTTGTCAGACCGTTTGATTTGGAAAAAGCGCCGCTATTTCGAGCGGAAGTATTAAAGGTTGATGAAAAAGAACATATCATCATGTTTGATATGCATCATATCATTTCAGACGGCTCTTCCATGGGCGTGTTAACAAAAGAGATCTGCGATTTATACGAAGGAAAAGAACTCGCGCCGCTCAACATCCAATATAAGGACTACTCAGAATGGCAAAAAGCGTTTTATCAAAAAGATGAGATCAAAAAACAGAAACAATATTGGCTGAATGTCTTTAAAGATGACATTCCTGTCCTAGATATGCCGACCGACTTTCCTAGACCGCAAATACAAAGCGTGGAAGGCGACAGAATCGGTTTTAGAATTGGTGCCGAATTGACGAAGAAGCTTAATCTAATCGCCAAAAACAACGGAACCACCATGTATATGCTTCTTCTGGCTGCGTATACGGTATTGCTTTCAAAATATACGGGACAAGAAGATGTGGTCGTCGGATCGCCGATTCAAGGCAGACAGCATCATGATTTGAAGAATGTGATCGGAATGTTTGTCAATACGCTGGCTATGAGGACGTATCCAAAAGGCGGAAAGACATTTGCCGAATATTTAAAAGATGTAAAAGAAACTGCGCTGAAAGCGTATGAAAATCAGGATTATCAATTTGATGACCTCGTTGAACAGCTCGATCTTAACAGGGATATGAGCAGAAACCCGCTGTTTGATACGATGTTCGTCCTGCAAAACCTTGATCATGCTGATGCTGATATTAAAGGGCTGACGTTTGAAACATATGAAAGCGACATTCATATTTCAAAATTTGATTTCACATTATCGGCAATAGAGAAAGACTCCGGTATAGAGTTTGATTTGGAATACTGCACAAAATTGTTCAAAAAAGAAACGATTGAAAGAATGTCAAAGCATTTTGTCCGCGTTTTAAGGGAGATTTCGAATCATACTGACATCAGGCTGAATCAGATCGAGATATTGTCTGAAGATGAAAGGAACAAATTATTGTATCACTTTAATGATACAAAGACAGATTTTCCAACAGACAAAACGATATGCGAACTGATTGAGGAACGGGCTGAACAAACGCCTGACCATACAGCGCTGGTGTTTGACGATCAAAAGCTGACATACAGGGAACTGGATGAAAGATCAAATCAATTGGCCAGATTTTTAAGAGAGAAAGGTGTAGAACCGAACACCCCAGTTGGAATTATGGTGGAACGCTCTCCTGAAATGATCGTCGGAATCCTTGGAATTATGAAGGCCGGTGCCGCCTATCTGCCGCTTGATCCGGCATATCCGGAAGACAGGATCAAGTATATCCTTGAAGACAGTCAAACGAAGGTTCTTCTGACGCAAGATGCGCTTATGAAAGAACGGGCGTTGATAAAAGATGCCAGCCTTATGAAAATAGACATCCATGACGAACGGATCGCGGGGCAGGATGCCGATCGTCTGCTTCATGTTCATCACGGCGGGGACCTGGCATATATCATCTATACTTCCGGATCTACCGGGAAGCCGAAGGGCGTATTAATCGAACAAAAAGGCCTGTGCAATCTGGTTCATGCCGTCATTGAATTGATGCACATAAAGACGGATAGCAGAGTCGTTCAATTCGCTTCCCTTTCATTTGATGCTTCAGCATTTGAAATATTTTCGGCGCTGGCGGGAGGAGCCGCCTTGGTTTTGGGCCGACAAGAGGATCTGATGCCAGGACAGCCGCTGACAAGCTTTTTGCGCCATCATGAAATCACGCATGCGACTCTGCCGCCGACGGTTCTCAATAGCTTGGATGAACCTCGGTTGGACAACCTCAAAGTCATCGTATCCGCCGGTTCAGCGTGCAGCGAAGAACTTGCAAAAAGATGGTCCGGCAATCGGGTGTTTATCAACGCTTATGGACCGACGGAAACGACGGTCTGTGCAACCGCGGGGGTCTACAAAGGAGATGGCCGCCCGCATATCGGCCGCCCGATCGCCAATGCAAACGTATATGTATTGGATCAAAACCAGCAGCCCGTCGCGGCAGGCGTCGCGGGAGAGCTGTGCGTCGGCGGGAGCGGTCTGGCCCGCGGGTATATAAACAAACCGGAACTTACGGCAGAAAAGTTTATCCCGAATCCGTTTGTACCTGCTGAAAAGGTGTATCGAACAGGAGACCTGGCCAGATGGCTTCCTGACGGAAATCTTGAGTTTTTAGGAAGAATCGACCATCAGGTGAAAATTCGCGGCTACCGGATTGAACTCGGCGAAATCGAGAATCAATTGCTCAAGCATGACGATATAGATGAAGCGGTTGTCATTTCCAGAACGGATAAAGACAATACCGATTATTTATGCGCTTATTTCGTTTCGAAAAAAGAAATGACGGCGACAGAAGTGAGCGAATGGCTCGAGAAAGAGCTTCCTCATTACATGATTCCGGCATATTTTGTCAAGCTTGATAAACTGCCGCTGACTTCAAACGATAAAGTTGACCGAAAAGCGCTGCCTGAACCTGACATGCGCATTGGCACTGGAGCGGAATACGAAGCGCCGCGGAATGAAACAGAGGCAAAACTTGTGGAAATATGGAGGGAGGTTCTCGGTGCAGGCGATATCGGGATCAACCACCATTTCTTCGCCTCAGGCGGCGATTCGATAAAGGCGCTGCAGATCGTTTCAAAGCTCTCAAGGCTGAACCTGAAGCTTGAGATCAAGGATTTGTTTGCGAACCCTAAAATCAAAGATGTAAGCAAATACGTCAAAAAAGGAAGCGAACGGAAAAAAGCCTATGAAACGGTTGAAGGAGAAACGGAATTAACGCCGATCCAACAATGGTTTTTCGAGAAAAACAAAGAAGAGATCGACCACTTCAACCAGTCGTTTATGATCTTTAGAAAGG
>NZ_JBALMR010000131.1:0-2737 GCF_036963165.1 Bacillus sp. JJ675
CTGTTTGTCAGGAGGACGCACGCCTTGGCGTCTTTCAGCATATAGGCGATTCTGTCTTTCGGCGTTTCGGGATCAATCGGCAAATACGCCGCCCCCGCCTTTAAAATTCCCATGATGCCGATGATCATCTCAAAGGAACGCTCCGCGAGGATCGCCGCAACAGAGCCTGCGCCAACGCCTTTTTCCCTGAGCAGTCTCGCTGTCTGGTTCGCTTTTTTATTCAGCTCCTTGTACGTCAGGCTTCGGCCGCCGAACACGGCGGCTCTGTGATCAGGGTTTTTCTCCGCCTGTTCCTCAAACAGCTGATGGAGGGTCTTGTCTTTTGGGTAATCGGTTTTCGTGTCGTTGAATTCGTATAGGAGCATGTGTTTTTCTTCTTCTGACACAAGCTCGATTTCGCTTAATGTTTTCTCATCATGTTCAGCCACTTGTTCGGCGACCGCTATAATATGCTTTTCGATATTATCAATCATGATTTCATCATAGATATTTCCATCATATGCTATTTTCAGCATCAGCTTTTCTTCTGCTAGAACCCCCACAATATTAAAATCGTAGTTTGTTCGTTCTTTGCCATTAACGCCCTCTATTTCAAAACCAATTTCATCGATGCCGCTGAACATATGCCGATCAAAGGCGTAATTTTGGAAGACCATGACATGGCTGATCAATTCTCTTTTTAATTCGCTCAGCTCCTGAAGCTCTGAGAGGTTCATATAATTGAATCGATTGCTTTCAATAGACTCGGCTTGTGTGACCCGCAATACTTCTTTGAAGCTTTTGCCGCCTCCAAATCTGATCCGCGTCGGTATTGTATTAATAAACAGCCCGACCATTTCTTCAATACCGTCTACCTGAGCCTCCCGCCCCGAAACGACGGTTCCGAATACGACTTCGTCCGCGTTGTTATATTTAGCCAAGACAGCGCCCCAAATGCCCTGAAGAACTGTGTTTATGGTGACGTTGTTTTGATTTGCGATCCTGGCCAGTTTTTTTGTAAGCTCTTCCGGCAACGCAATGACTCTTTCTTTCTCGCCATATTCTCCCGAATGTTTGCGGCTTAATCTTGGTATTTCGGTTCGGGTCTCATATCCCTCTAAATATTCCTTCCAATATTCCGCGGCTTCGTCTTTGTCCTGTTGTTCCAGCCATTTGATATAGTCGCTGTACGGTTTCGGCGTTTCTAACCGGGGGGCTTCGCCTTTCAGCCTTTTTCGGTATATTTTGAACAGCTCGCTTAACAGAATCCCCAGACACCAGCCGTCCAGCAATATGTGATGATGGCTCCAAATGAGTTGATAGGAATCCTCATCTGTTCTGATTAGACACACTCTCATGAGCGAGCCGCCGCTAAGGTCAAACCCTTTTTCTTTGTCTTCTTTCACATATTTTTCTAATAGCAATTGCTTTTGAGCATCTTCTGTTTCTTGAAGATCCCTGTACTCAAAATCTATTTTCCGGTCTGACACAATAACCTGTTTCGGCTCTTCTGCGATGTCATATTCGAACGATGCTCTTAATATCTCATGTCTCTTGACGAGCTCATGAAAGCTTTCTTCTAAAATGTCTTCATTTGCAATGCCTTTCAATCCGATTACAATTTGCTGAAAATAGGCGCTTGATGTCTGGTCTTCCAAGGCGTGGAACAGCATTCCCTTTTGCATATTGGCCAGCGGATAGATCTTTTCAATTTTGAAAGACCCGTACTTGTCCTCAATCGCCTTCATTTCTTCAAGGCTCAAAGATGCATCGCCGTAATCGGAAGGCGTCAGCTCGATATCGTCTTTTCCGGCGCAATGTTCAACGATCTTCTCTAAATGTTTCCTATATGTTTGGTTGAAATGATGGATTGTGCTTTGTTGATATTGTGCTTGATTGAATGTTGTATAGATCGTCAATTCGCCGTTTAAAACGATCAAATTCATTTCGATGGCTGAGTGCCGCTGGATTTTCCCTCCGACGCTTTCACCGGCGGAAAACGGCGATTCAGAAAATTCTCTTCTATTAATATCCTTGCTCATTTCGCCAAAGTAATTAAAAGAAATTGGCGCCTCTCCTTCATATAAGGCGTTTGGTTCATCGGAAAGATATTGTAATACGCCGTAGCCTATTCCTTTATTCGGTATTTTCCTCAAAGTCTCTTTGACCATTTTGATATTTTGGGCGATGTCCGTCTCTTCTCCCAAATCGATGAAAACCGGATAAACCGTCGTAAACCAGCCGACCGTTCGGCTGATGTCAACGCCGTCAAGGACGCTTTCCCTGCCGTGGCCTTCCATCATGACTTTCAGTTTATTTTCGCCGGTCGTTTCTCTGACTCCGGCTATTAATGCCGTTAATAAAATGTCATTGATTTTCGTGTTGTAGGCTCTGTTTGTTTTCCTTAGTAGAGCCGAAGTCGTCTCTTTGTCGAGTGTGATGCTTAATGTCGTGCTGTTTTCATACGTATTTTTTTCCGTTTTTTGATTTCCAGGAATACACGGAGCCTCGGCTTTTGCTGCCTTCCGCCAATACTCCCGTTCCTTTGACAGCCTGCGGCTTGCGGCATAATGTTTCAATTGTGCAGCAAACGCTTGATAGGAATCCGTTTTGTATCCGATGTCGAGCGGTTCACCTTTTATTGCTTGCGCGTACAATGTTTCGAAATCCTCGAGTATGATTCTCCACGATACCCCGTCAACGACAAGGTGGTGGATGACAATCAAAAGGTGATCGCCTTCTTCTGTTTGGAAAATGC
>NZ_JBALMR010000132.1:0-1767 GCF_036963165.1 Bacillus sp. JJ675
AAAGCTACGACGACGTTTTTGGGATTATCAGACTTCGCCCACTTGCCGTCTTTTGTTTTTTGACCCTGCGAAAAAACAACGGCATCAAGTCCCGTATCAGAGTCTCTTTTAATTTTTTCGACATACCAATAAGTTTTTTGGTCTGTTTGTATCGGTTTCCCCGTTTTCAATTTATCATCTAATCTTTCGCGGTTGTAAGATTCCTGACTTAGCGTATAATAAGTTTTATCTGTTATTTTTGGAACTTTTATCTTGTCACTCATATACATCGCCTCTTTATTTTTGTAAAATAAGATAGGAAAGGGTTGATTTCCAATTGAAAAAGAAAAAGTACATAATTATCCTTATTTTAATAATTATAGCAGTTGGGGGACTTTTTATGAAGCATCAGCACGATCAAAAGGAAAAAGAGATTGCTTTATTCGAAGAAGCTCAGAATCATATGGAAAAGTTTCTAACAACTAACTATAAAGATGTGGATGATATCCATTTTTCTGAGGATTACTATATTAACCCAATGGGTGGTATAACTGTTAAGGGTTATACTAACGGAAAAAAAGAGTTTGAAGGTCTATATGATCCAGGCAATAAAGAAATATTGTCATATACGGTTGATGCCGAACCCAAAGAAGAATGTAAAGATAAGCTTTGTACAAGATAAATTAGCCCGCTCAATCGAGCTGGGCTAATTTTGTTTTATTGCTCTTCCTCTATCTCCTCGACATAAAACAAATCTTCTATAGGTACATTTAATCCTCTGCTAATAAGGAATAGTGTTGTGATATCATATCTTGTATTTGTTTTAAATCTGCTTATCGTAGCCTCAGTAGTACCAACTAACTCAGCCAATTCCTTCTGGCTTTGAATTCCCTTCTCCTTCATAACTTCATTTAACCTAGATCTAACTATAAGCTTTTTCAAAAATTCACACACCCTTTAGGCAAGTCTAATTAATTTCATATTACACATTTGTAATTTTTTTCGCAATAGGTGTTGACTTACGAATTACGCAAGTGTAATATTATGATAAGTGATTACGGATTACGCATATGTAAGGAGTGGTGGTATGAAAGACATAGAATATAAAAGTATCAACAAAAAACATTGGGAATCGCTTATTGTGGACTACGTTGTGTACGATCCGAATACAGGGGCCGTCGATTACCGAGAGCCTTCCGAAGTGCTTCACCTTGGATCTGGTATCGCGCTCGAAGTTAACGAAGCCTATCTCACGCTTTATAAGATGCGCGGCAAAGAGGGCGAATGGGAAATCGGAGAAAAGTGCGAAGTCCTGTACGATCTGCCGCTCGAATTTCCTGTCGGATTTAATTTCGGCCTAACAACTGAAGAGATCGCGAAAATGGCTGTACTCGATTTCATGCTATTTTTGGCGCAAAAAAAGGAGGAGACGCTGTGAGCGAATTAAAATGGATTGACGCAAAGGAGCAGCCGAAGAAAATGTCCGTGGATTTCGTTGTCATATATTCGGACACCGGTGAAGAAAGCCGCGAACGGGTAGAGGTCTTAAACGTAGGTCGCGACTATGTACTTTATATAGACGAGGAGTGGCTTAATCTTTATCGTCTATATCACGGTCCTCACGGTTTAGAAATCGGTCAGCGTGCGGAATTGATTTACGATCTACCGTACGTCTCTGACTCGGAGATGGATCTCGGAAACTATTGCGAATATGAATACGATCGAGCTGTTGGCTCATCTTGGTGGACAATTAAAGGAGGTAGTCGGAGAATGAACGTTTACTATAGA
>NZ_JBALMR010000133.1:0-7248 GCF_036963165.1 Bacillus sp. JJ675
TTGGGTAATCGGTTTTCGTTTTATTAAAATGATGTACGATTAACTCTTTTTCATTCTCTGTAACTTTGCTGAATACCCCATTTTTCAATGATTGTTTAGCAACCATACATTATTCTCCTTTTTGATATTTTTTCTAATATTGGTCCGTAGTTGCCCTTTTGCTGATTTTTTATTGAACCTCCGTCTTGTGAAAACAGATTATCAAAAAAAATCATTATTTTCCATGGGAATATTGTTTAATAATGGTTAATTTTTTATTAATTGGTTATCCGGTATTTTACATATAGGAAAAATATATTTATCAGTTGGGATTGAAAAATGATGGTTAAAAAGAACTAAATCCATAATCTGCTGAAAGGTATATATCCTTAAGATGTGAATCGTATTTAAAAAGTAGCTATGGTTAGTGACGCAGACGAGATGCTCAGCATAATCGTTTAAAAAGAAAAGTTCCCTTCATATATTAGACCCGGAAGTTTTAAAGAGCATGGGTTTGCAGGTTAACTACACCTAATGCATGGTCATTTTGTCGGTTCATTTTTATAAATATAGCTTTCTGCCATTTTGAAATCTCTTTTTAATACAGTTCAATCAAACCCTTCATCGTTTACCGGCTCTTCCGGCGCGTTCCACGAGTTCACTGTTTTTTTCTTCAACACGCCGTTTTCCAAAGGTATCCGGCTTGTTCAGACGCCGAAAGAATTGCCATTCTGTTCCTGAAAACAGGCATCACATCGTCCTTTATCATGCCGCTGACTTGCTCAGAAATGTCTTGAACCGCTTCCTCCGGACAATGGCCTGTTGCTGCTCATCTGTACCCATTGGCTTCCGTCCCGGCGGCATATGGCGTACGATTCGCTCTATTTCACATCAATCTGTCTATCAATCAATGGTTGCATCAGCGCCCTGATGAATCTGCATAAACTTCGGAAGAATGATCATGTAAAATAGGGCGACGGCAATGAGGCTGCCTCCGACGAGCCAATAAAGGCTTTCAAGCGCGATAAAAGCGGGATAAAGCCACGCGATGAAAAGAAGTGTCAGCGACTGTGAAAGCATCATGATCGGGTTAATCCAGCCCTGTACTCTCCCCATCATTTTCGGGTTAACGATACTCGGTATCCATCCGCCAATTGCGACATTGATACTAGGAAGCGAAAGGGCTATAAAGCCGGAGGCGATCATATACAGCCAAATCTCTCCGGCCAAGGAGGCAAAAATCGTGGCGCTGCCGGAAACAATCAGCGCCAACATCAACAAATGGTGAAGCTTCAGTTTTTGAGAAAGAATAGCGGCGGTTATGCTGCCGAGCAAAAAACCTGCACCGAAAACGATGCCGAGCAAAATCGACATTTCCTCATAGTTTCGCGGGGCAAGCTTATATTTTAAGATAAACACCTGCATGACTGAAAGGCCTCCGTTTACGACCCCGAAAAGGCTGAACCCGGAAACGAGGGCAAAGAGCAATTTATGGCCTACAATATAGCTGAAGCCGACCTTAAAATCTTTCCATACACCTCTGACATTTAAGTCTCTGATCGAATGCTTTCCGTTCGGCATGCGTACTTCCTTGGATATCCGGCAGGCTTGAATGAGCAGCCCGCTAATCACAAAGCTGGCGGTATCAACGAGAACAGCGCCTTCTACTCCAAGCGTCCAATAGCAAAAGACGCCAAGCCCGTTGCCGAACAGCATAAATAAACTGGCAACCATCTGATTCAGGCCGACGGCCACCGAATATTCATTTTCGGTTAGTATTCCTTGTATAAGGGAAGTTTGAGCAGGATTGAAAAAGCTCTTTACAGCGTTTCTGAAAAATAAGACAGCAAATATAAGCGGCATCCATTCAACATAGAGGGATAACAATAATAAAAATGACAATCCGGCACAGATCCAGTCGCAGCTCTTGGCGATTTTTTGCCGGTCAAACTTATCGGCGAAAACACCTACAAGAAAAAATACGGCCAAAGTCGGCAAAGACAGCATAAGCTCGGTAATTGTCGCATATGCCGGCTGCTGCGAAAAACGGTCAAGGAGGTAGAACAGGAGTGCAGTCAGCCCAATGATTCCTCCCATTTGCGAGGTGAAAGATGCCAAAAACAGCAGTGCATAATTTTTATTTTGAAAGATGGAAAACATTTTTTGCATAGAGGCCCCCTAATAGTATGTAAATTTTTTCAGACAGGCGGAACTGATTGTTATTTCAAAAAAAATTTCGTGCATCGATTTGCCGTTTCATTTCTACTTACCGAGGCTTTTCTTCTACTGTTTTAAACATACGGCATCCCCGCTTTCCATTTTCTTTCCCAAGCAAAATGAAAGCGGCGTTGTTGCATATCCCCTCCCCGATTTACAAAGTATTTAAAAAAATGAAAATAATTCTAGGTTTTTAGATTCGTTTCAATTCAACAATATCCTCTCTTAGATTTGATTTTTTACAAAATGCTATAAATTAAAAAGCTTCCGGCATGCATTCTGTCCTGCGTCAGGTGTTTCTCCTGACGCAGGACATGTGGGCATTCCGAAAGCTGATAGACTAGTCGGTAAAACCGTTATCAAGCACTTCAATTAAAGAAGACGTCATTTTGGCGTGATTTTTTGTGCGCTCTACCAATTTGATGACGTTTTGATAGGATTGCTGTGCACCGAGCACCAATAAAGGGACCCCGATGAAATCGATCTTCAGTCTCCTTGAGAACAAGCCCCCGAAGGTCATGGTCACCGGCACGGTAGGGGATGTGTTTGAAAAGATCACTTTCTCGTTTAGCGTCCCGTTTTTTTCAAACATCTTCAGAATTCCGAGCATTGCCGGAATAACGGCTTTTGATGACCCCCTGCCGATGGTGTATACTTTGCTGCCTTCTTCATCAAGGCCGTGAAAAACGAGTTTTCCCATTTCTTTTGGACTTAATTGATTAAAGGCATCGGTATTTAAAATTTCGTCTTTGGTCGGCTTTCTGCCGAACGGAAGTTTTTTAAGATGATAGGCGGCTGCGAGGGCTGATGAATGGGTGCCGCCGTAGCAATTATAAATATAGATCAACAACTTCACCTCTAACCTGACGTCTTTCTTTTAATGTGCGACAAACATTCCGTTCTTATTTATATCTTTCATTCAGCACCTCTTTTATGGCATCGACATATTTAGTAAACACTTTATTGTAGGATTTTGCCCTCGTCACCAGTCCGAATCGCGAAAAAAAAGCCTCCCGTTGAGGGGTGCTGATCTCCAATTGAATGCTCTTGCCTGTTTTGCACAGATTATTCAGATTATCCGGGTCCGTTCCTGAAAGACGGTGGCTTTGATCCACCAGTTCAGCAGAAAACCCTTGCTCAGACAGCACATCGACGATCGCTTGTCCGACTTCTGTGTCCGTTCCTCCCACAATCGTGTGCTTTTCGGTATCACTATACCCATGAATCGCTAACACATAGCTGTGCTCACTGATTTTTTCCAATGCTGTCGGTTCATCAAAATGACTGCTTGTAATGTGCAGATCCCAATTATTCGAGGGTTTAATTCCTTCGAACAAATACGTTGAATACTCTTCGCCGAAGGCGCGCACCAGTTCGCTGACTCCCCCTTCGATGCCGCCGCCGTGCGGAGATAAGACCAGAAGATCAGTGCCCATGTCCGTATATTCAATCCTGTAATCCTCGCCTTCCACTTCGTTCTCTGCCAACTCCGCAAAATTCGCGTACTTATCGCCTGAAGCCATGATCGGACATTGCCATAAGACTGCAATATACACTGCCGTGATCAACGATATGATACATCGTTTTTTCATCAACTGGTTCCCTTCTTCCTGTTCCTTCGCGTTAATATGCTGCCCATCATCCTCTTTATTTAATTGGTAAAAAATTACTTTTTCTATTCACTCATCTGCTATTTTATATAACAAGAACTATAGCGTGAAAGCGACCTTTACCTTATTTTTCACAGGGTTCCCTCACGTGTTTCCAGAGGCACGGAAACTCGCTTTGAATATTGTTTTTATAACGATCGCCTTACACTGCCCAAGTGCCTTCAGATCACGGGAAGGTAAAAGTATGAACAAGACCTTGAGGCCAAAATTTCCAAGAGGGACAAAGTCTCCCTGCTTTTATATGAATTTTTACGCCGTCGATTTTGTAAAAGCGGGAATAGCTGACCATACAAAAGAAGAATAGAAAGCGTTATCAAAAAAAAAGAACAGACTCGCTTTAAGCAAATCTATTCCTTTTCGTAAAAAACCGGTCTTCCTTATTTTTTATAAAAAGCACCGCGGCCTATTTTTTCGACAATGGCCGGACACAGCTGATAGAGCTTGCTAACTCCGCTCATCCAGACGGGCAGATTGATTTCGCGCTTGTTCGTCAGCATAATGGAGACGATTTTCTTTGCCACTTGATCAGGATCGAGCATCCATTTGCCGATGCTTTTGACGTAATCTCCCGTTTTATCGGCGGCATTGAAAAAATCGGTTTTGATCGGTCCGGGATTTACCGTTGTCACATTGACTCCTGTTTCGGCAAGCTCCATTCTCAGACTGTTGGAAAACCCGAGAACGGCATGCTTTGTGGCGGCATACAGGCTCGACTTCGGCGTTGAAATTTTGCCGGCTTGTGAAGCAATGTTGATAATGTGGCCGCTGTTTTGCGCGGTCATATGGGGCAGCGCCATTTTCGTGCAGGCGATCAGCCCGAAGACATTGACTTCAAACATCGATTTCATGTCTTCAAGAGACGCTTCAAGGGCAGACTCAAAAATTCCAAAACCTGCATTGTTGACAAGAACGTCGATCGGCCCGGCCGCTTTAAAAACCGATTCGATTTCCTCTGTCCGGCTGACATCCAATACAAAAGTGCGGCACGATGCCCCAAGATCGGAAATGATTTTTTCCCGCACCGTCTGAAGGCGTGCTTTACTGCGGGCAGCGAGAATCACCTGGGCCCCCTCTGCTGCCGAAAAATAAGCGATCCGTTCGCCGAGCCCTCCGGATGCACCTGTAATGAAAATATTTTTGCCTTTCAATCTGTCTGTCATTTTTCCACCTGCTTTATTGNNTATTGTATAGTAAACGATGCCGTCAGTTTCGCCGCTTGTAATGACTCCGCGCGTTTCCAAATCATCGAGTTGCCCGACAGTTTCAGACATTGTCAAAAACAGCTCTTTTTCGTATACGGCGGGAAACAGCTTCCTGCATATTTCAAATGCGGTGTGAGGGCTATCCGCTATCATGCGGTGCACCTCGCTTGCCCTGTTCCGCTGTTTTTCCAGGCGTCTTTTGATCAGCTCCCGTATGGCGGTTATGCTTTCGCCGTGACCCGGAAAGACAACCGAGAGCGGCAGATCAAGCAGCCGTTCAAGTGAAGCAAGATAATCGAGCAGCGGAGCAGGACGCTTTTCCCCTTTTTGCGGCATTTCCAATAAAGGATTTGAGGAAGACGGCTTTAAGAGTAAATCTCCGCCGAGCATCCTTCCGCTTTTTTCATGATAAAGCGCGATATGTGACGAAGCATGTCCAGGCGTCTCAAGCACCTTCCACCCTTCAAGTCCGTCGATCCGGCTGCCTTCTGTCACCGCCTTTGTCAATGAACGTTTGCATGACAGGCGATAAGACCGCTTTACCGTAAGACTTACCGATTCCATGTCGGCGGGGACGCCGAACCGTTTGAACAAATATGTAAAAAACGTTTGCTGTTTTTCGATAAAAACAGGGTCCTGGCTGATATACGGCTCATTGAACGGATGGCCGATAACGGCTGTATCTTTAGGAAATTCATCAAGCAATCCGGCATGGTCTGCATGATGGTGAGTCAGAACAACCTGGTCAATATCCTCCAGGGTCAGGTTCAATACAAGAAGCTTGCGTTTTAAAACAGCGGCTGCTTCCCTTGTTTTCGGACCGGCATCGATCAATGTCAGCGCTTCTCCTTTTAGCAAATAAACATTGACGTCTCCGACCGCAAACGGAGTCGGTATCGAAATGGGAATGATCTTTTCATCTTTCATTACGTTTTTCTCCTCATCCAGCAAAATAATGTTGATCATATTTTACCGTTTTCTCCGGTGCGTGTCATTTTTGCCAAAATGCCTGTTGACACAGGCTTGTTCTCCGTAGCATAATGAACAACAAATAAATGATCGATCATTTTAAATGATTAAAGACGCGATGAAGAGGAATAGTAAACAGGTAATGGCGAAAAGAGAGTGAAATTCCAGGCTGAAAAATTTCACAGCCCGCTTTCCTGTTGAACCTGCCCTCAGAGCGCTTAGGCAAACCTAACGTTTCCCTCGTTACGGGTCAAGAGCTGAGCATGCTGAATGCTAATGTAGGTGGTACCGCGAAACCTTTTCGTCCTATAAGATGACGGAAGGTTTTTTTGTTTTTCTAGAAGGAGGAATGATGAAATGAAACATATAGGCTTTATCGGAGCCGGTTCAATGGCGGAGGCGATGATCAAGGGACTTGTCAAAAGCGGTGAGGTTGAACCCGGACAAATTATCGCGACAAATCACTCCAACAGAGCCCGGCTCAAGGAGCTTCAAGAAGCATACGGGATTCGCACCGAACCTGATACGGAGAAGGTCGCGGAAGCGTCCGACACGATCGTTTTAGCGATAAAACCGAAAGATGCCCAAACCGTCATCACTGAAATCGGGCCTTATTTACAAAAGGAGAAGCTTGTGGTTTCGATACTTGCCGGCATTCCGATCGATACGATTCAACACTACGCCGGAGGGGAATTGCCTGTTGTCAGAGCGATGCCGAATACGTCCGCTTCGATCCAAAAATCGGCGACAGCCTTTGCGGCCGGGCGGCTCGTGACAGAAGCCCAGATTCGTGAAGTGACCGGCCGTTTTCAAACGATCGGCAGCGTCACGGCTGTTGAAGAATCCGCGCTTGATGCCGTGACAGCGGTGGCGGGCAGCGGCCCGGCATTTGTGTATCGGTTTGTCGAGGCGCTCCATGCATCAGCCCTTGAATTGGGTCTCGACGAATCAACGGCGAAACGGCTGATCACCGATATGATGTCGGGTGCTGCGAAAATGCTTGAAACCGGAAAGGATCCATCTTTGATGAGAAGGGAAATCACAAGCCCGAACGGCACGACCGAAGCCGGACTCCGCGTTCTCGATAAGCTTGAATTTGAAAAAACGGTAGCCGCCTGTGTCAAAGAAGCGGCAAAACGGTCCGCTGAGATCAGAGACGAATTTACTGCCAATGTATAAAAGCCGGAGGCCGATGTGATCTGCACCCTGTC
>NZ_JBALMR010000134.1:0-1340 GCF_036963165.1 Bacillus sp. JJ675
TGAAGTGACCCCCAAAAGTTAGACAGCTTATTTTCTCAAGTAACATGACTGGCATGAATCCGGTATTGTACTGGGCTCATGCCTTTTAATTTTGCCTTGATCCGTTTGTGATTATAGTAATCGATATATGTTACGAGCTCTTGTTTAAAATGCTCGATGCTTTGAAATTCGTTGAAATGGATAAACTCTGATTTTAAAATACCAAAGAAACTTTCAATGACCGCGTTATCGTAACAGTTTCCCTTACGAGACATACTTTGAATAATATTTCGTTCCTTTAGGGCGTGGCGATACTGTTTCATTTGATAGTGCCAGCCCTGATCGGAGTGAATCAACAGATTTTCTTTATCTGTCAGCTGTTCAAATGATTTTTCCAACATCTCGGATACCAATGAATACGTTGGCCTGGATCCAATTGTATAAGCAATGATTTCGCCATTAAATAAATCAAGCATTGGCGATAAATAGAGCTTCTCCCCAAATAATTTAAATTCCGTGATATCTGTTACCCATTTCATCTTCGGCTTTTCCGCCTTGAAATTCCGCTCTAGCCTGTTTGGTGCCACCGTGCCGGTTTCTCCTTTATACGAACGGTATTTTTTCATCCGTACGAGACATTTCAACCCCAGTTCCTTCATGAGGCGATATATTTTTTTATGATTCATTTGATATCCCCGGTTTTTAAGCTCGTCGCGTATCCGGCGGTACCCGTAACGGCCTTTATGTTCATGATAAATCGATTGAATCAGTGTTTTTAATTTGGCATCTTTGTCTGGAAGACCGAAGGTTTTGACCCAGTAATAATACGTACTGCGCGGAATTCCAGCCAGTTTAAGCAGGGCTTTTACCGGAAATTCAGTCCTTAGTTCAAATACTACTTGGGCCTTTTCTTGTTTTGTAATTTTTCCTTGTTTTGAACTAAGGTATTCAACTTTTTTAAGTAGGCATTCTCCATTCGCAGACGTTCAATTTCAGCCTGCATGGCTTCCACTGATCCTTCTTGCGGTGTTTGTTTCTTCGTTCTTTTTTGATTTTTCTTTGTCATTGACGGCCGCCCCTTTTTCATCGGTTTTAGGGCATCGATTCCTCCGGTTTCGAACAGTTTCTGCCATTGAGCCACCGTAGAAGGTGCTTGAATATTGAAGATGGCGGCTGTTTCACGGATCGACGTCCCATTTTCGATCATATAGTGAAGTACCTTCAGTTTATCTTCTACAGAATAGGTTGTATAGAGTTTTTGAAACGCACTTTCTCCATGGTAATGGTATTTGCGAATCCATACCTGAAACACACCTGACGAAACACCGATCTCTCTGGCGATTGTTTTATGCCCTTCCCTA
>NZ_JBALMR010000135.1:0-5711 GCF_036963165.1 Bacillus sp. JJ675
CTTGACAGGGTGCAGTTCAGGGTAACCCTTTCGTTCCGGTTTTTTTATGCCTATCGAAACGCCGGCAGCCAGTCGCCATGAGCCTCGATCAGCTCGTCACACATATTGACGATATCATCGATCGACAGTTCCGACGCCGTGTGAGGATCGAGCAATGCAGCCTGATAGATGTGCTCTTTCTTTTTCGTCATTGCAGCTTCAATCGTCAAGAGCTGTGTGTTAATATTTGTGCGGTTTAAAGCCGCAAGCTGCTCAGGCAGCTCGCCTGCGATGCACGGGGTAATCCGGTTTTTCTCCGCCACACAGGTCACTTCGACGACTGCCTTTTCCGGAAGGTTTGTAATCAGCCCTTTATTCAATACGTTCCCGCCGAATGTGAACGGACGATTCGTTTCCATCGCTTCGATTATTCTTGAACTGTACTCCATCGACCGCTCGTGCGTCAAATTCTGATTGCCGACGATCTCGCCGCGCATCTCTTCCCAGCGTTTGATCTGCTCTTGGCATCTCCTCAAATACTCGTCAATCGGGATGTTGAGCGCTTCAATGAGCTCCGGATATTTGCTTTTGATAAAATAAGGATGGTATTCGGCATTATGTTCGGATGATTCTGTCACATAGTAGCCGAATTTATCCATCAGCTCAAATCTGACCATATCGCCGTGCTTTGTTTTCTGCTTTTCCTTCGCTCTTTTTTTGATCTCCGGATATAAGTCCTCGCCGTCTTTTTTGACTTCGAGCAGCCATGCCATGTGATTGATGCCGGCGATTTTTTCTTCGATTCCGTCATGCTCCATGCCGAGCGACTCAAACAGATCTTTTGTACATACTTGAACGCTGTGGCACAGGCCGACCGTTTTCACATCGGTATAGCGAAGCATCGCGCCGGTCAGGGAAGCCATAGGATTTGTATAATTCAAAAACCATGCGTCTGGAGCGACGCTTTCGATATCCTTCGCCATCTCCAATAAAACGGGGATCGTCCTGAGCGCCCTGAAAATCCCGCCGATTCCGACCGTATCTGCAATCGTCTGTTTCAGCCCGTATTTTTTCGGAATCTCAAAATCGATGACGGTGCTCGGTTTATAGCCGCCGACCTGAATCGCATTGATGATATATTTCGCCCCGGCCAGCGCTTCCTTCCGATCATCGTAGGCGCGAATCGAAATCGTTTCATTGTAGCGGTTCCTTAAATGTTCAAGCATATCCTTTGACTCTTTCAAGCGCCGTGAATCGATGTCGTACAAAGCAAATTCAAACCCGTCGAGGGCAGGAACCATCAGGCAGTCTCCCAATACGTTTTTCGCAAAGATCGTGCTTCCCGCTCCGATAAAAGCTATTTTAGACATTCATTTTCCCCCTGTTGATCAATTTGTGATTCATCCTTTAAGTGCTCCTGATGACAATCCTTTGATAAAGTACTTTTGCAGGAATAAAAACAAAATCGTCATCGGCAGCATCGCCATCAGCGAGGCGGCAGCCACCAGATGCAGGTTGTTCGCGTTTTGGCCGAAAAAGCCGGCAATCGCAACGGTAAGGGTCTGCACTTCTTTATCCTGCAGGAAAAAGATCGAAAATTGATAGTCATTCCAAATGAAGACGCAGGCAATAATGCAAACAGTCGCTGTTACCGGCTTCAGCAACGGGAAAACGATGTTAAAGAAAATCCCCATCGTACCCGCCCCGTCCATCCTGGCAGCTTCCTCCAGTTCTTTCGGAATGGTCGAACGGATAAAACCGGCATATAAAAAAATCGCGAGAGGCATATAAGCCGCTGTATTGTTCAGAATCGCTACCGCATGCGTATTCATCATCCCGAGCTCCACCACCATTTTGTATAAAGGAACCATCGACGATAGCGGCGGGATGATCATGATGGCGATAAACAAAAAATAGACGGCCTGATTCAGCTTTGTCCGGCGCCGGGCAAGCGGATATGCGGCCAGTGAGCCGATGAAAATGAGCAGCAGAGCGGAAACGAACGTAATGATCGCAGTATTGATAAATGAGTTTGTTAAACCGGCTTTATCCCACGCTTCCGTAAAATTGGCGATACTGAATTCTTCGGGGAGCTTCCACTTCGAGCTGAAATCCCCCTTTTGTTTCAGCGCCGTCGTAAGCAAAATGTAGAACGGAACGAGGTGCAGGACTGCAATAGATAAAGCCAGCCCTGTCAATAGGATGCGTTTCTTTTTTTGCATACATTCCATCTACGCTTCCACCTCCTTGCGTTTAAAATAGATGAGAGCCGAAAAGCTGATCACAAGGATCATTACCGCCATGAAGACGCCCTGTGTCGCCGCATATCCCGCATCCTGCCTCTTAAAATACAAATCATACATAAACGTCGACATTGATTGTGAAGCATTGCCCGGACCGCCGCCCGTCAGCGCCAGAATGACATCGAACAGCTTTAATCCGCCGATGATATTGATCACCATGTTGATCGTCACCGAAGGCATCAAAAGCGGAAGCGTAATCTTCCAAAACTGCTGAAAAGCGCTGGCCCCGTCGATTTCAGCTGCTTCGTAAAAGTCTTTCGGAATGCTTCCCAGTCCTGCCAAATAGATCACCATTGCAATGCCCACGAATTGATACGAATTGACGAAAACGATAAACCACGGGTTGATTTCCGGGCTGCTTAATACGTTTACCGGGCCGGCGCCCAACAGCTTCATCACATCATTCAATGCGCCGCCTTCATAGGAAAAGAAAAAATACCAGATATATCCCATAATGAGCGGGCTGATAATTACCGGCAAGTAGACGATCGTTCTCATTACAGCTTTCATTTTGACGCTTTGAAACAGCAGGAGGGCATAAAGAAGCCCGACCATATTTTGCAAAATCGTACTGCCCAGCCCGTACAAGAGGGTGTTTTTGACAACAAGCCATGTAGCCGGATCGGCGAGCATCCGTTTATATTGGCTAACCCCCACCCATTCGTGCGATTGGGAAAAGCCGTTCCAATTCGTAAACGTGATTTTGATCCCGTTTGCGAACGGATAGATGATAAACACTGAGACAAGGAAAAGAGCCGGAAGATACATCCACCAGAGCGAGGCGCTTTTCTTCCATGACGGCCTTCTGCTTTTTCTTAGAACGGCAAGGCTTCTTTCTTTTGCTAATTCGCTCATCTCTTCACCTTCTTTTTATTGGCCTTTCAGCCTGATGTATTCGTCTTTTATTTTTTCTGAAACCTGCTTCGGCGTTAGTGTGCCGGCAAGCAGCTCCTGCCCTGTCGTCCCCATGACGTCCCACATCCCGCTCGGCAAATAAACGCGGTCAAAGTAGGGCTCGATTTTCATATCCCGATATTGTTCGTAAAACTTAGAATAGTAGTTGTCAGCCTTGGTGTTGGTCAATGCTTGAGGAAATGAAGTGGCTTCAGCGATCTTTTTCGCATTTTTTGGCTGTGCGGCAAATTCGATAAACCGTTTTGTTTCCTTCAAGTGTTCTGAATCTTTCCAGACAGCGATTGTATGACGCTCTCCTCCGATCCAGCTCGGTTTGTCTCCTTTATGAATGGCGGGTGTCGGAATGATGCCAAGCTGTATATCCGGATTGACTTCTTTCGTATCAGGGCCGATCGAGGTAGTCGAGAGGGTAAAGCCGATTTTCCCTTGAGCCATCAATTCGACAAGCTGGGAGGGTTTCGCCGTCAAAATATCTTCGTTAATGAGTTGTTTCTCCTGCATTTCTTTAAAGATCTTGGCCAAACGCGCATATTCGGACCAATCAAATGTCCCTTTCTCAAGCGCTTCTTTTTCATTGTGCTTTTCATCTGTGATTAGAAGAGGGGTGGCAAGCTGATCATAAAACTGTGCCAGTGAACCCTTGTCTGAACCGGCAAACCAAAACGGGATCACGCTGCCGCTGCTTTTTTCTTTGATCGTCACAAGCGCCTTCATCAGTTCGTCCAGCGTCTCGGGCGGCTTGATATGATATTTCTTTAAGAGGCCGGCGTTGTAGGTGATTCCGTCCTTTGCCTGATTGAACGGATATGCGTATACTTTCCCCGTTTCATCTTTCAAAATCGGTTTCAGGCCGGGGTCAAGATGTTTCGTCCAATTCATATCCTTCAAATCGGCAGCATATTCTCCGTAGCGGATTTTCGCCCAGCCGTGAGTATCGAATAAATCAGGCATATCGTTTGCCGCCATCTTTACGCGAAGCATATTTTCATAGTCTGCGCCGGGAAAGTTGATATCGATCTTGATGCCTTCATTTTCTTTTTCAAAATCATCGGCCACGCTTCTGAGCGCTTTTTTTTCATTGTCATTGGTCATTGTTGAAAACAGCGTCAGCGTGATCCCGCCATTCTGCTGTCCTGCGCTTCTTCCCGAGCAGCCTGCTGCCGTACCGGCCAGCAAAACGAGGAAAATAAAAGAAAACATTAATTTTTTCATCAAGCTTCACCTCATTCCTTATGATTCAGATTCCAAAAAAAAGCGCTTTCATTTTTGGTTTACTGAAATTTAGTAATCACCTCCTTCATAACTGCGGCCTGAGGATTTCAGCATTGCCGCCTGTGAAACCCGCAGCTTTCTCTAATGATGAGCTCCGAGGGAACAGTGACTTGCAACGGAAGGTTTCTTCCTCTCATACGGTCGAGCAGCAATTTGACGCCCGTCCGCCCCATTTCCTCTGTGGGCACTTTTACAGTCGTTAAAGCAGGATTCGCATATTTGGCCGCTTCAATGCCGCTGAAGCTGACAATCGCCACATCGTCGGGAACCTTGAATCCCGATTCGCGCAAAGCCCGCAAAGCGCCGATCGCCATTGAATCACTGGCAATGAAAAAAGCATCAGGCACTCGGTTTTTCGCAATCGCCTGTTTCATCAGTTCATAGCCCTCCTGCATCGAATACTCGCCGACATAGATATTGTCGGAGCTTTCCGCACCGGTCAACTGCATAAACGTTGTCAGCCGCTTATCTTCAATTTCAACCGCTTCCGTTTTGCGGTCGCTTGCCCGAAAATGCTCTTTCTCCCGGCCTCCGATATATCCGATGTTTGAATAGCCGAGCGATATCAGATGAGTGAGTGCCCGTCCCGTGGCTTTTTGAAAATCGACGACAACGGAATCGTACTGCTCTTCGCCGTCTGTATGGTTGATGTATACAATGTTTTTTAAATCGCCGATGCTGTGCTTCAAACCGGCAATATTGATTCTCCCGATCACGATCAAACCGTCGACGTCCGACACAGGCTGATTGAAGCGGATGCTGCTTAATTGAATAAATTTCGTGATAAAGACCCCTTTTTCAAAACACTCGCTTTCAATTCCCTGTCTGATCGAATAAAAGTACGGATCATTCAATTCCTCTTCCTGCGACTGACAGACGACAATGCCGATTCGCGGGCTTTCCCCGCTTCCTGCATACTCATGTTCATTGCGGCGCCTGCGGTTGTTTTTATAGCCGAACCGCTCTGCAATATCCAGGATCCGCTGCCTTGTTTCAGGTGTAACTGATAAAGACTGATCGTGGTTGAGCACTCTTGAAACCGTCGTTGCAGAAACCTTCGCTTCCATCGCGATATCTTTTATAGTTGCCATTTTAGCCCCCTTCTGTAGACTCCATCCAATTTCACTAAATGTTTACTAAAGACATCTTAACAAACAGAAAGAATGTTTTCAATATTAAAAATATTTTGATTCAAATAAAAAAGCATTTGGTCAAATCCAAATGCTCAGCTTGTAGAGAAAA
>NZ_JBALMR010000136.1:0-1185 GCF_036963165.1 Bacillus sp. JJ675
AGCTTGAATGGTCTGAAACCGAAGACGGCCTGCAAATGAGGGTCGTCGGCAGCGGATTCTTGTACAATATGGTCAGGATCATTGCCGGCACGCTCCTCCAAGTCGGTACAGGCAAATTTTCACCCGATGACATCGAAGGGATGATCGAAGCCAAAAACCGCGATGCGGCGGGGCGTACTGCACCGGCCCATGGATTGTACCTATGGAACGTCATCTATGACAACTAAACCAGGTGTAACATTTTCTTGACAGCGAGTACAGAAAGTTATAAGATATCATATGGTATGTATTTCAACCCCACGATAAGCCCCGGAAACTTATTGTGTTTTGAAATAGAACGTATTAGATTGAATTGAAGTGATACTAGGAGGGAAAATCATGCGCACAACACCTATGGCGAAAGCGAATGAAGTTGAACGTAAATGGTTTGTTGTTGATGCTGAAGGCAAGACTCTTGGACGCCTTGCTTCTGAAGTTGCATCTATCCTACGCGGAAAGCACAAACCAACATATACACCACACGTTGATACTGGAGACCATGTCATCATCATCAACGCTGAAAAAATCGAGTTAACTGGTAAAAAGTTGACTGATAAAATCTACTACCGTCACACTCAGCATCCAGGCGGATTGAAAACAAGAACTGCTAACGAAATGCGTACAAATTACCCTGAGAAAATGCTTGAGCTTGCAATCAAAGGCATGCTTCCAAAGGGTTCTCTCGGTCGTCAAATGTTCAAAAAATTGAACGTATACCGTGGTTCTGAGCATCCACATGCAGCACAAAAACCTGAAGTTTACGAACTTCGCGGATAATTAAAAGGGAGGTTACCAATTTGGCACAGGTTCAATATTACGGTACTGGCCGTCGTAAAAGCTCTGTAGCTCGTGTACGTCTTGTTCCAGGGGAAGGCCGTATCGTCGTTAATAATCGCGATATCAACGAATACATTCCATCAGAAGCGCTGATCGAAGATATTAAACAACCGTTAACTTTAACTGAAACAACTGGAAGCTACGATGTTTTGGTTAATGTTAAAGGAGGCGGCTTCTCCGGACAATCAGGCGCAATCCGCCACGGCATCGCACGCGCTTTGCTTGAAGCAGATCCTGAATACCGTGCGACTCTAAAACGTGCAGGTCTTCTGACTCGTGACGCACGTATGAAAGAGCGTAAAAAATACG
>NZ_JBALMR010000137.1:0-1141 GCF_036963165.1 Bacillus sp. JJ675
CAGCATTTTCTTTTATGAATTTTTCCACCTTAGAATAATCCATTTTTTCATATCCTCTGCTAAGGGAAATTTCATCCCTGGTGTTACTCCCAGTTGTCTATTGCTTCTTGGAAGCTATCTTGTAAATATTCATCAAAACTTGAATATCTTTTAACCTCATTTTTGCTTGTGTCATCCCACCTTATGACACTATAATCTTCTTCTGTATTTAGGCAATAAACAAATTCATCTACATTTTCAATAACTACGTATTTCTCAGGTAAACCAAAGTTTCTAAATCTTTCTGTAGCATCAACTACTGAAGCATAGCCATTTCCTTCTACACCCAAAACTTCAACCCCACATATACCTCCAGAACCATAAGATTTAATGAATTCTTTATATTCTTGTGGAAATTTACATCTTAACTTGTTTTCAGCATTTGTGATATCTTCGTCGGTTACTGCTCCGACAAAATCGCCTTCTTCAATATACTCATTTATCATCTTTGATATTTGTTTATTCATAATTATTATCACCTCAATCTAGATTTTGTGATCTCCAAACCCAATAATTTCTTCTAAAGTTGTTGAATTGTTTATCTAATATCTCATTGTTTCTAAAACTATCTCCATTTTTTATCAGTCCGTGCAAAATCTTTTTGTATTCATCATGTGTAGTCGCTATTATTTCAACCATATTTCCAGCTTCCTTTTGGAGTATGTGATGAAGCTCAATTTGAGATTCTACCCCATTTTTATCAACTGCATATGGTGCTCTACCTTTCTGAATAAGTTCTTTATTCGATAACCCATTTGCTTTGGGGTTCCTTGGTCTATAGTTCCAATCTATATCAACTTTCTGAAACACACGCCTTGATATATCCCTCTCCTTACCCCCTACTTTTACAGTACCTTTAATGTCAACTGCTTTGTAATTATGCCCCAACCAATCAAGTTTAACTTCTTTCCCAACTAGTTTCGAAGCACTCTTTCTTCTTCTGCTTATTGCCGTCTTCTTAATGTTATCTGTGGCCTTTTTTATATATTGAATAGCCTCTTTCTTAATATTCTCTCCATCAAGAATATTATAAGGTACTTTACCCCCGCCAGCCAACTGAACCCGTGGCTCAAAAGGATTGTATATTTGAATCCCTTTTACT